>JAKBVU010000030.1 GCA_021841155.1 bacterium | reverse complement strand
GGTCAGTTAACCTCTGGTTTTGATAATACTCCAGGGCAATTCCACAGTTACTATAATTGGACCACTAACTCTAATTCAGCTCAATCAGAATCAATAATTGTTAGAATTGCTGTGCCAAGTAACTTTTCTTCGTTCAGTAAAAATGATCAGATTTGTTATAACGTTTGGAGTAATAGTAATAAAAATACAATTATGACTGATTTTTATGATACCAATGATACCGCCCAACCTCAATACAATGCTTCACCGACCCAGACTAATGTTTGGCAAACTAAATGTACTAACAATATTGGTGGAACGATTACAGTTAATGGCAATAGTTATATGACAGTTATGATTAACTTAACGGCTAATCCTAACAGCAATATAAGGATCGGCGAATTTAACTTTAATTATCTTAGTGCTTTTTAAGGAGTTAATATGACATAGTTTAATTAATCAATAAACAAAAATATTGTAAAAAGGAAATAAAAATGCAAAAAAGAATACAAGATGATAGATTGTTAAAAAGATTACCACTTAAAGATCGAAGGAGACAAGAAGAGATTCGTCAGCTAATTTGTCATGATAATGAAATTTTAACAGTCTAATTATTTAACGGCAATTTTGAGGCAAAGCAGCGTTAGCTTGACAGTCGAAATTAATTTGTTGAGGTAGAACAGTAGTTACTTTATAGTTAATGGATTTTAGATTATTTTTTAGTTGTTGATTTTGTTGTATTAAGAAAAAATCCATGACGATAGTGACGAGTAATAGTATGACTACAATTACAGCAAACACGGAATGTAGATTAATTTTTAGTTTATATTTTAAATTGAAATTTTTTGGTAAAGAGGTTGGTTTATTAATGTCAGTGTATTCTGATGGAGTTTCAATATCTTGAAAATTATTGATTGAGGTTTTCTCTTGAGTAGTTTGTAGTGGCTCATTAGATTCATTCATAATAAAAGCATAACAAATCTAACTGAAATTAAAAATAGCGTTATAAAGATAGTATTAAAAGGTTAGCACTATGTTATCGATAGAGTGATTAGTTGTTAAATGCTATACTAATAAATATGAAGATTGTTTCAATAGTTAATCAAAAAGGTGGAGTTGGTAAAACAACTACAGCTATTAATTTGAGTGCACAATTAGCTAAAAACTGGAAAGTTTTATTAATTGATTTAGACTCTCAGGGTAATGCTACTTCTGGTTTAGGATTCGATAGAACTCAAATTAATTTTTCAAGTTTTAATTTTTTTGAAACAAATCTTGAGAATAATGAACTGTACTTAAAAACTAATGTCGCAAAATTATATTTAACACCAAGTAGTTTGGATCTAGTTAATCTTGATTTGAACTTATCTAATGTCGATAATCGAGAATATTTATTAAAAAATAGTTTAATGAAATTTGAAAGTAATTTTGATTTAATTATTTTTGATTGCCCACCATCTTTAGGTTTAATTACAATTAATGCTTTAGCGGCTTCTAATTATGTTTTAATCCCGGTTCAAGCGGAATATTATGCATTAGAAGGGTTAACCCAATTACTTCAAACCATTGCATCGGTTCAAAATAGCTTTAACCCTGATTTAGATATTTTAGGTGTAGTACTAACTATGTATGATAAAAGAACAACCCTAGCAAATGATGTTAAGAATGAAGTCAAGAATTTCTTTAATAATAAATTATTAAAAACAGTTATTCCTAGAAATATTAGATTAGCAGAAGCACCTAGTCATGGTTTAACTATCGAACAATATGATCATTGGAGTAGGGGAGCCAAAGCCTATCGTAATTTAGCTAAAGAGCTAATGGCTATGATTAACAACTAAAAATGTGATATTATTATTTTAAATGGATAAAAAAACAAAAAAAGGTTTAGGCAGAGGTATAGATTCATTAATTCCTTCTGATTTTGATAAAGATTTAGTCTTTAAAAATGATGAGAAAATTCGCAAAATTTTGATTAAAAAAATCATTCCAACCGATAATCAGCCCAGATCTAAATTTGATCAAGCTAGTATTCAAGAATTAGCTGATTCAATTAAAGTTTTTGGTATTTTGATCCCGTTAGTGGTTAGTCCGTTAAAGGATGATAATTTTCAAATAATTGCTGGTGAGAGAAGGTGGCGAGCAGCTAAAATGATTGGCTTAAAGGAAGTTCCGGTGATTGTTAGGTCATTTAAAGAGAGTGAAAAAATAGAGGTAGCTTTAATTGAAAACGTTCAAAGAGTTGATCTCAGTCCTTTGGAGCAGGCCATAGCTTTATACAGATTACATGAAGAATTCTCCTTATCTTCGGAAGAAATTGCTCGTAAAATCGGTAAAGCAGTTTCAACAGTTAGTAATTTAATTAGATTATTGAAATTACCAGATTATGCTAAAAAGTCTTTACTGCAGAATTTGATCAGTGAAGCTCATGCTCGTTCAATTTTAGCTCTCAATGATTATCCAGAACAACAGAAGATTTTACATAACTTAATTATTAAAGAGGGCTGGTCAGTTAGACAGGCTGAAAGATTTGTAGTTTCATGCAAAAAAGAAGGTTATAATCAGGTTAAAGAATTAAAAAAGCGAATTGCTATTGAATCAAATGAAACGAAAAAAATAGCTGCCAAATTAAAGACTAAAGTTTTCGTTAAAAGAACAGCCAAAGGTGGAAAATTAGAAATCATTTTTAAAAATGACGATCAATTAAAAGAAATTATTAAAATTATTCTTTAAAAAACCTTAATTTCGTTAAATGGATAAAAGCGTAATATTAACTGTCCTACAATTTGATTGGTATTAATTGGACCAAATATTCTTGAGTCACAAGAATTAGGTCGATTATCTCCTGATACAAAAATTTGATGAGCTCCAAGAGTAATATGAGTAGATCCATAGGTTGGTGGAAAGTTTTTATTAAAACCGAGAGTGATGCCAGGATCAAATCCATGAGGATGTTTTTTGTTGTAGATAAAATAGTGGCCATTTTTAATAGTTACCGTATCGCCAGGTAGACCAATAACTCTTTTAATTAATTGTTTGGTTCCAGCTTGGCCACAGCCCAAGAGGTTACTTTCATTAAAAACAATAATATTACCTCGCTTAGGTACGTATTGATGTCCCGTGATCATCGACCACGTTCGAGGCAATTTCCAAACAATTAACATATTATTGTTTTGAAGAGTGTTTTCCATACTTATACCATCAACTTGATAAGATCTAAAAACAAAAGTTACTATTAATAAAGCAATTAAACAGGCTGATATTAATAGTATGACTAATGAAATTACCCCACCTTGTTGGTTAAGATATTTATTTTTACTTGATTGAATCATTATGTTTATAAATTATAGCAAAGTTTAACAATCATTTAAAATTAACTTTACTGTTATGAAGTGGTTTTTTTTGGTATCATAGATTAAATGTTTGGTTTTATTAAGAACTTAAAATCAGTTAATGGTTTTGGAAAAATTTTTCATTTTTTTCTTAGAATATTTTTACCACTTTTGGTCTTTATTCTGGTCAGATTAGATTTTATTCAGTTAGCTTTTATTATAGTAATTTTAAGCAAATGGCGTATGTTTGCCGTAAAACCTAGATTTTGGATCATGAATTTACTGGCTAACTCAGTTGATATAGTAGTTGGTTTATCATTTGTTTTTTTTATGACTTATGCTTCGCCTGATATAGCTTGGCAATTATTATGGGTATTAGGTTATATTGTATGGTTGGTCTTGATTAAGCCGTCTGAAAGTATTTTATTAGTTTCTCTTCAGGCGTTTATTGGTCAATTTTTAGGGTTAACAGCCTTGTATCTTATTTGGAGTGATGGCCCTATTTGGGGTTTAACTGTTATGACAGCTATAATTTGTTATATTAGTGCTCGTCATTTCTTAAATTCTTTCAATGAACCTTATTCTAATCTAATTATCTTTTTTTGGACATATGTTGGTGCTAGTTTGTCTTGGTTGACTAGTCATTGGTTGATATATTATAAAGTTTTTTCTCAGCCTGTCATGTTATTAAGTATATTGGGTTATGGTTTAGCTATAGTCTATTATCTAGATCATTACAAAAAATTAAAAAAATTTTCTAAATGGGAAATAATCGGTGTCTTTATTTTGAGTTTAATAATTATAATTTTTTATTCTAACTGGACATATAGAGTTGTTTAAATTTAAGAGGAGTTAAATATATGGCAGACAATAAAGAAAATTTAGAACAAGTCAAAGACAATAATAAGATAGATAAATTTACGGTTTCTTCTAAAGAAGTCTCGTCTAACAATAAAAGAACAATTACAGTTTCGTTACCTAATTTTTCTTTTAAGAAAAAATTCAAAAATTCTAAATTTAAGTTATTGTATACGATCATATTGATAATTATTTTATCTGGTGCTAGTGGATTTTTGGGTAGTTATATACAAAATAATGGACAAAATTCGTACGGCAAAATTGGTGTTGGCTTATCTAATCAAGAAAAGATTGTTACATCTCAGAGTAAATTAATTTCAGCAATCGCTAAAGAGGTTGGACCTAGTGTAGTTAGCGTCAATGTTAGCATTAATACTGCTGCTGGTAGTGGTTCTGGTTCTAATCCACTCAGTGGTTTAGGTCTTTTTGGTTTTTCTCAGCCTCAACAAGAGCAAGCTGCGGGAACAGGCATTATTTTGACTACCAATGGTTTAATCTTAACCAATAGACATGTTGTTCCAGTTGGAACAACTAAAGTCTCAGTCACTCTAAGTAATGGTGTTCAGCTTAATAATGTTAAAGTAATTGGAAGAACTCCTCAATCCAGTAGTTTAGA
>JAKBVU010000001.1 GCA_021841155.1 bacterium | reverse complement strand
GCCTGAATGGTTCCTTGATTTTTATCATAATGTATAGTGTGATCTTTGTGGCTTATAGCGGCGCTGTATAAATAATTAATGTATTGATTTATAATATTACTGCTATAACCACTCCCGCTTAATGATGCCCTAGATGCAAGTGGAAATATAGGACTTATGCTTTCTCCTGGAGAACATTTTTGAGTACCTTGACCAGCTTTTTTGGCAGTCTCTGTAAAAGTTCGTTGGGCCGTACTATTGCTGCCACAAGCAGCTAAAACTCCACCAGCGCCCAATACTAATGCACCAGTCGCTACAATACGACGAAAACTATATTTTTTTGATTTATTATTCTTGATTTCTTGAGTGAATTGAACTTGTTCTTTCATTATATTAAAACCCCTTAATACACGTTTATAAATTTTACTATACTATGATTTTTTTAAAAGTCAAAGATGTTGAGAAATAATATTAAGAGGGTGTTGACATTTTTATAAGAATAGTATACAATTATTTACTATGTATGAAAAATATGTAGATGATTGTGTAGTCAAATTTCGTATGACTAAGCCCGATAAAATTCAGGAAATATTAGATAAAAATTCTGAAAATTCATCATTAGTGCTTAAAATTAATAATTTAATCTACCAATCTTCTGTCTTAAATGGTAATAAAGATTTACAAACTAGTCTTGAAGAAATGGCTAAAAATAACAGGATTGGTTTTATAGGAGTTGAACCTTCAATTGATGATCCATCAAAAGGAGTATATCAGTTATTAGTTTATGAAAAAAATGGTCAAAAAATTAGACTATGTGATCAACTTAGACTACCAAATGTCGATAATATAGAGAAATTATATCGCCTACAAGAATCAATTGGACTTGAATTTTCATTAGTTGATTTGTCCAATTATTCTTAATTCATAGTCCTGAACTAGCCAGAATAGTTCGATTATTAACATTAGTTAAACCTTAGTATTGTTAGTTTAAATTATTTCTTTTTTCGTTCAAAAAAGCTGAAGTATTTTGAATTATTGTTGGAGTATTTTATTCGCAGCGTTATAAGCATTTATGATCGCTTGATCATATACTGTGGTATATTGTTCGCCATTTTTATAACAAGACAATATGTTATTAATATGATAATTGTATAAACCGGTATCAACACTTAAATTGATGGCTGGTAATTTTGATGTTGCTGTTGGGGTAAATTTGAGATCAAATAGACTCTGTACAGATGCTGAACTAGATATATTATAAGTATCAGTAAAAACTCCCTGATTGTTGTCATAATGAAAAGTGTGATTCTTAGATCCACCAGCCACTCTTAAAATTGTATAAATATAATTTGTCATCTTGCTTAGGCTGTCGTTTACATCTAAAGGACCCAATGGAAGCAGAGGATCAACAGCTTCACCTGGAGAACATTTTTGAGTACCTTGACCAGCTTTTTTGGCAGTCTCTGTAAAAGTTCGTTGGGCCGTACTATTGCTGCCACAAGCAGCTAAAACTCCACCAGCGCCCAATACTAATGCACCAGTCGCTACAATACGACGAAAACTATATTTTTTTGATTTATTATTCTTGATTTCTTGAGTGAATTGAACTTGTTCTTTCATTATATTAAAACCCCTTAATACACGTTTATAAATTTTACTATACTATGATTTTTTTAAAAGTCAAAGATGTTGAGAAATAATATTAAGAGGTTATTGAAATCAAGGGAGTTTAATTGAAAAATACATTGACATCAATAATTTTATGTCTGACTTAGGTGATTAGCTTAGGCCAATAAATACCGATAATAATCTTTATGAATCTTAAAAAATCAATTAGACTTAAATTTTTAATTAGTAGTTAATATATCCAGGAAAATAATCACTAATTATTTGATGTTTATCATTAAAATTTTCTTTTAGTTGGTGAGTTAAGGATTCAACCATTTTTTCTGGTCCTGAAATATAAAACTGAGTTTGATCGTTGATAGTGGCTAAATTTAGTATCATTTCTAAACTTAAATCGCCTCTTTCGCCTCCCCAGAACTCTGATGGATTTTTTACAATCAAAGTTTTTTTAAAGTCATATTTGTTCAATCCTTCTGTTTCAAAAATATCGTTTTCATTATTCATTGCCCACAGTAGATGAATTTTTCTTTGTTCATCATTTTGATAAAGATACTGAATTATGCTTACAAAGGGTGTAATACCGATTCCTCCGGCAATAAAAACTATTGGGGTTTCAATAATTTTAGGAAGTACAAAATCGCCCATTGGTCCAGTGTAATTGATCTCGTCGTTTTTATTTAAGTCGATTAATTTTTGCTTAAAAGTAGATTTTTGATCAAAGATTCGGGTAATAATAGTTATATATTTATCTTTGGGCGTTGATGAAATTGTAAAGCATCGGGATTGACCACGATCGTCGGAATTAATATCTGGAATAGTCAATTCAATAAATTGACCAGGAGTAAATAAAACGGGTTGAGGAGCTAAAAAATAGAATTTCCATATATTGTTAGCTATATTTTCTTTATGACTAAATTGTAATTTCATAATATAATTGTAAATAGTTTAATTAATATTGCAAAATAAAGGAGTTTTATTGATGTCTGATTTTAATCAAACTTTAGAAGTAGGTGATTTCAAAAATGGCTTTATTAATACTGTTATTGAAATTCCCATGGGAAGTAATTTAAAAATTGAGTGGGATAGAAAACGAGCGGCTTTTATGTTAGACAGGGTTGAGCCTGCAATTTTTCCTAAACCAGTTAATTACGGATTTATACCACAAACTATTGATGAAGATGGTGATGAGTTGGATACTCTAGTTTTATGTGATTATGCTATTCCAACAGGTGTTTGGTTAAAAGCTAAAATAATTGGTGTATTGAATTTTGTTGACGATGGCGATAATGATTACAAGATTATTTGTGTTCCGGCTGATAATCGAGATAATAATGATCTGATTCAAGATTTTAATGATTTAGATCAGCGTTGGAAACAAAAGGTAGAGTTTCATTTTAATCATTATAAAGATTTAAAAAAATTTAATTCAACTGAGGTTAAGGGTTGGGAAGACGAAAAAGCTGCAATTAAAATTATTAGTGAATGTCAGAAAAGATTTTTAGCTAAATAAAAACCTAGAGAATAACAAGCAGATAGAAAAATTTGAAAGGATTTTTACAATGAGCTTGTTATTCTCATTATTGTTTATTGAAAATTAATGATTTGAGCCAAATGAATTGACTTAGGGTCAATAATTGACAATATTTTGTCTGAAATCTTATTGATATCGTTAATTGGTCTCTTAAAATTTATTGTTATTCTAAACTCATGTCCTATTTCAAAACCTGTATACAGAGTTGGAAAATTAATAGAGTTAAGCCCTTTTTCGATGGATGTTATAGTTTGATTAGATAAATTACTTCTGATAGTTACTTTTAACTGGTCGGATGCATTATTGACAAAACTAAAACTAATATGACTAGACATTACTTTTCCTTTATTTTTCTATCTGGATGTTAAGGTACTTCGGAGTAAAACTTCACTCAACAAAGTAATATCATCTAAGTATATTATTTAAGAGTTGTCAATGTAATTATTGAGAAAGTTGATTTATTTGCTTATTTTTTTTAATATATAAACATAAACATTATCAAAAAAAATAAAAAAAGGAGGCAATTTGAAAACTCTAATTGGTATTAATGGTTTTGGTCGAATAGGACGGAATGCTTTTAAAATAGCTTTTGAAAGAAATGATGTTACGATTGTAGCGATTAATGATTTGACAGATACAAAAACATTGGCTCATTTATTAAAACATGATAGTAATTATGGTAATTATCAGTATGAAGTAGGTTATGATGATGAAAATATTATTGTCAATGATCAAAAAATTCGTGTATTAGCTGAAATGGACCCAAGTCATTTACCTTGGCGAGATTTGGGTGTTGATGTTGTTATAGAGTCAACTGGTTTTTTCGTGGATCCCTCTAAAGCTAGAGCTCACATAGATGCTGGCGCTAAAAGAGTGGTTATCTCGGCACCAGCCAAAGGAGATGGAGCGGATACTATCGTCTTAGGAGTTAATGATGACAGTTTAAATAATTCCACTGAAGTTATTTCAAACGCTTCTTGTACTACTAATTGTATTACTCCGGTTGCAGCAGTTATTGAGGCTAACTTTGGTATAGATAAAGCTATGATGACCACTGTTCACAGTTATACGGCTTCACAAAAACTTCAGGATGCTCCAGCTAAAGATCTTAGAGAAGCCAGAAGTGCTGCTGAAAATATTGTACCTACAACTACAGGTGCTTCGATTGCTGCCGCCAAAGCCTTACCTGCTCTTGAAGGTATATTCGGTGGTTTAAGTGTTCGAGTACCTACCCCTGTAGTTTCTTTAAGTGATTTAGTTATTTTGACTAAAAGAAATGTAACTGTAGATGAAGTTAATGATGCTTTTAAAAAAGCCGCTAGTGAACCTTTTTATCAAGGTATTTTAGCCGTAACTGATGAGGAATTAGTTAGTTCAGATTTTATTGGTAATTCGCATTCGGCTATTGTTGATCTTAGATTAACTAATGTGGTCGGTGGAAACTTAATCAAAGTCATAGCTTGGTATGATAATGAATGGGGTTATTCTAATCGATTAGTTGAAGTTACGGCTGATATTGGTCGCATTTTGCATCAAAATGAACAACATGATCATGAATAAACTATGATGATTTTTTTAGGCTCTGACCACCGAGGTTTTGATTTAAAAAACGATATTGCGATGTATCTTAAATCTAAAAATCTTCAATTTTTAGATGAAGGTAATCAACATTTAAATACTCGTGATGATTTTCCTCAGTTTGCAGCTCGGGTTGTTAATCAGTTATTGGCTTCTAATGACTTAGATTCGCGAGGAATTTTAATTTGTGGTAGCGGACAAGGTATGTGTATGGCAGCCAATCGTTTTAAGGGGATAAGAGCTAGTCTTTGTTCATCTATTGATCAAGCTAGAAGTGTTAGGAATGATGATGATTCCAATGTACTTTGTTTAGCGGCTGATGAAATTGATTTAAATGAAGCCAAAAGAATTATTGATGTTTGGCTAATGACACCTTTTGCAGCTGCTCCAAGATATATCAGACGATTGAGTGAATTAGATCAATTAGGATAATTCAATGGCAATTATTTGTCCTACAGTCACGGCCTATAATCTTAATGATTATTTTCATCAATTGACTGACAGTCTTCGTTTATCTAGGCGTATTCACTTAGACATTATGGATAATGAGTTCACCCCCGTAGAGTCTTTTTCTTTAAATGATTTAGATCAATTTCCAAGACAATGCCAAGTAGATTTACATATGATGGTTAAAAAACCATTCGATTATTTATCAAAAATCATTCAATTGAAACCTTATTCTGTTATCATTCATAATGAATCTGAAGTTGATCATATGTATTTTTCAGCTATACTTCATCAACATGATATTTTTTCTGGATTAGCTTTTTTGCAAGAAACACCAATTGAATATGGTTATCAGATTATGAATAGTTTTGATCAAGTCATGGTTTTTGCTGGTCAATTGGGTGGACACAGTAATCAAACTGATCTTAATCTATTAAGTAAAGTCCAAAAAGCTTTAATCCAACATCCCGATGTTGAAATTGCTTGGGATGGCGGAATAAATGATACTAACATCATCGATTTGATTAATGGTGGTGTTAATGTTTTAAATGTCGGCTCTTTTATAAGTTCTTCTAGTCAGCCACAAATTGCTTATGATAAACTAAAGGTAATGATAGGATGAAAATGCAAGATTATTCAATTCATGAATTAGAGTTAATTTCTAATGAAATTAGACAAGATATTATTAAGATGTTAGAACATGCTGGAAGTGGGCATAGTGCTGGTCCGTTAGGTGAGGTAGAGATTTATGTGGCTCTTTATTACGCTATATTAAATCATAGATCTAGCCAACCTAATTGGTCAGAGAGGGATATTTTAATTCAAAGTAATGGTCATTGTGTGCCAGTTCGTTATGCAACTATGGCTCACGTTGGTTATTTTGATCGTCAAGAATTACAAACTCTCCGGCGTTTTGGTACACGATTACAAGGTCATCCAGAACGAATGAGATTACCGGGCTTAGAGTCCACATCTGGACCACTTGGATGTGGTTTAAGTCAAGCGGCCGGATTGGCGTTAGCTTTTAGGTTGGATAATCAAGAAAAACGTCGAATTTACGTTGTGATGGGTGACGGTGAGCTAGATGAAGGTAATGTTTGGGAAGCGGCCATGTTTGTACCAAGACATAAGATTAATAATTTAGTAGCTATAATTGATAGAAATAATATTCAAATTGATGGTCCAACTGAAGATGTTATGCCACTAGAAGATTTAAAGGCTAAATGGACGTCGTTCGGTTGGCATGTTATTGAAGTTGATGGCAATAATTTAGAAGATTTAATTGATGCTTTTCATCTTTCAAGAGCAATTATAGAAAAACCAACCGTTATAATCGCACACACTATTCCTGGTAAGGGTGTTGATTTTATGGAACAAGACTTTGCATGGCATGGCACTCCTCCGAATCATGAACAAGCTGTTAAGGCCTTACATGAATTACGCACCCTAAAAGGAAAAATCACTAGTGAGCATCTTTAAGAAAATTTTTTTATTACTTTTAAAGTTAATAGTTTTAGTAGTGAGTTTGTTTTTTGTCTATTTGACAGGTTTAGTATTTTATCGTGACATGATTAGTTTTGAACCTTGTTCAGTTAATAATACTGATTTAAGTGTTCAGTCTTGTGGTAAAACTTCAATCGGCCTTGGAGATGTTATGATTTTTATTCTGTTTATATTAGCATTAACATTTTGTATTTCGATCCTCTATTGGTTTATAATAAGTTTCAGAAAAAAAGGTCGTTATGGTAAAAGTTAATTTAGCCGAATATCAAAAAGGTTATCAGAAAGAACCGATTAGAAAAGGTTTTGGCCGAGGTTTGTTGAAATTGGGTCAAATGAATCAGCAAGTAGTAGCTTGTTGTGCTGATTTAACTGAATCAACTCAGATGTTAGATTTTGCAAAAGCATTTCCTAGTCGTTTTTTTGAAATTGGTGTCGCTGAGCAAAATTTAGCTACAGTCGGTTCTGGATTAGCTGCAGGTGGTAAAATTCCATATATTTCAAGTTATGCTGCTTTTAGTCCTGGAAGAAATTATGAACAAATAAGAACCACAATTTGTTTAAATAATCGTCCAGTTAAAATCGTTGGATCTCATGCCGGCGTTAGTGTTGGACCAGATGGTGCTACACATCAGATGTTAGAAGATATTATTTTAATGAGAGCCTTACCAAACATGGTTGTTATTTCGCCTGGTGATAGCTTAGAAGCCGAAAAAGCTACTTTTGCTATGGCTAATGACAATAGACCTAATTATTTAAGGTTGGCCCGTGAAGCTACTGCTATCTTTACGACTAGTTCTACGCCTTTTGAAATTGGTCCAGCCTATGTTTATCGTGAAGGTCAGGATATTTCGATTATCGCAACAGGTGCAATGACTTTTCAAGCGCTTTTAGCCAGTGATCAACTTTCGGATGAAGGAATTAGTTGTGAAGTTATTCACGTTCCAACAATTAAGCCGCTTGATCATGTAACAATAATAGCTAGTTTAAAAAAAACAAGATTAGCTATAACGATTGAAGAAGGACAGGTAAGTGGAGGTTTAGGCGGTGCAATCAGTGAATTATCGACTAGTCTTTTTCCGGTTCCAATATTTAGATTGGGTATTAATGATCGTTTTGGTGAATCTGGTCAACCGGATGAATTATTGAATTACTTTGGACTTAATAGCGATAATTTAATTCAAAATATCAAAAAAATAGTAAGAATTAAGGGGTAATTATGTCATTAAGTTTAAGGTCAATTAAATTAAATTGTCAACGAGCACGGGAAAGAATGGCCCAAGCTAGACAAGAACATTGGGCCTTTGGTGCTTTTAATTTGGATGATGAGATTACCTTAAGAGCTGTTTTGGGTGCAGCTTCTAAGAAAAATGCTCCGGTTTTGGTTGAGGTTTCTCAGGGTGAAGTTGATGATTTAGGATTGGAAACAATTAGAGATATGGTTGATGATTTAAAAAGAGAGTATAAGACTGAAGTCTATATTAATTTAGATCATAGTCCTTCAGTTGAAAACGCTAAATTAGGAATTGATGCTGGTTTTGAATTTATTCATATTGATATATCTCAAGCCAATCATGATGCTACTGATCAAGAGATTATTGAAGCTACAAAGGAAGTTGTTCAATACGCTAAATTTACTGGAGCTTTAGTTGAAAGTGAACCACATTATTTTGGGGGTAGTTCTAATCTGCATTTAGAAACTATAGATTACGATGAAATTAAAAAAACCTTCACTACTCCAGAGAATGCTCAATTTTTTGTCTCTTCAACCGGTATAGATACTTTTGCGGCCGCTATAGGTAATTTGCACGGCAAATATCCGGTACCTAAAATTCTCGACCTTGAATTATTACAAAGAATTAGAGATACGATTGATTGTAATATTAGTCTTCATGGCGGCTCTGACACACCAGGACATTATTTTAGGGACGCTGTTGCTATTGGGGTTAGTAAAATTAATATTAATTCAGACATGAGGTATGTTTATCGAACAACCTTAGAAAAAGTGCTTAAAGAACATAAGGATGAATATTCAGTAGCAAAACTTTTATCATCTTCAGTTATTCCGGCTGTTCAAGCTGTAGTTGAAAATAAAATTGATGATTTTAATTCCAAGGGTAAAGCAATTTATATAGATAATTAAAAGGAGAATATGGTGGAAAATAAAATTAATGTAATATCTGTTGGTGATATTGTGACAGATGCTTTTATTAAATTAAAAGATGATCAAGCATCGGTTGTTAATAATGATCAGGGTAGTTTTTTGAGTATGATTTATGGTTCGAAATTACCATATGATCATGTTGAAGTCATTGAGTCAGTTGGTAATGCGGCTAATGCAGCCGTTGCATTTGCTAAGCTTAATTTAAACAGTAGTTTGATAACTAATGTTGGTGATGATGATTTTGGTCGAGATATGATTAGAGCTTTGGGTACCAGACAAGTAGATACTAGATTCGTTAGGATTAATGCCGGTAAAAAAAGTAATTATCATTATGTTTTGTGGTATAAAGATGATCGTACAATACTAATTAAACATGAAGAGTATAAGTATGTTTGGCCACATATTGATGATAATGAAATGCCGACTTGGATCTACTTAAGTTCAGTTAGTCAGCACGCTATCGACTATCATGATAAAATTTCAGATTGGTTAGATCAAAATCCTGATGTTAAATTAGCTTTTCAGCCAGGAACTTTCCAGATGGAAGCAGGGACAGAAAGATTAAAGAGAATCTATCAACGGAGTGAAGTTTTAATTTTAAATCGTGAAGAAGCCGTAACAGTTGGTGGAGGTAATCATGAGGATGTTCATGATTTGATTAATAAATTACATGATCTTGGTCCCAAAATTGTGGTTGTAACTGATGGTCCAAACGGTGCCTATGCTTCTAACGGTTCTGAAAGGTTTTCGATGCCACTTTATCCTGACCCTAAACCACCAGTTGATAGAACTGGTGCTGGTGATGCGTTTGCATCTACATTTGTTTGGGCCTTAATGCGCAATAATTCTCTAGAGATGGCACTACAGTTTGCACCAATTAATTCGATGAATGTTGTTCAACATGTCGGCGCTCAGGGTGGTTTATTGAGTCAAGACGAATTAGAAAATTATTTAAGGAATTCACCAGATTGGTATCGACCATCAAAATTTTAGCATATGACAAAATACTTAAATCAAGCCCTTTTGCAAAATACAACCGTTTTTAGTCAAAATTTAAAAAGATTAAATCATTTACACGATAATCAGTCGATTGATATTATTTTTACCAATCAAATTAATCAAAAAATTAATCAAAAAATTAAGCTATTGGGCTTTGATTTTGAAGACGTAACACCAGATGAAGTTTACTTTGGTTTGAGAGAAAAAATAAAATATGATGAAAATCAATTTATTGAAAAATATCAGCATGATTCATTAATTAATGGTTTAATTCAGTACCTTAATCATTTATTGGAAGATACGGAACCAGTTATAACTATTAAATCTTCTTTGATTAAACAAGTGATTATAAGTCTAAAACCATTAAAAACTAGACGTCTTTTGGGTTATCGAAGTTATCAATCAATGATCAAAAGAGAACCTTTAGCAGAAATATTATTGAGTATTAAATATTATGAAACCAAAAACTTCATTAATCGTTTTAATAGTTCAACACACAATTTAAGTGTTTCTGATTTTGTGAAAGCTAGGCTTAAAGTATATCTTAGTAGACAAACGTTGGAACAATTTTCATCTAATCAGCTTCTATATAATTTTGAGACTGGTCAGATTATGTTAGTTAATTATTCGGAGAATAAATTACAACAACCGGGTCAACTTAGTCAAATAATTTATCGTTTTTGGGAATTAGTTAATAACTGGATTCATGTCAGTTATCTTTTAGAAAATTTTAGTTTTAGACCAGATTTTTCAAACTTATATAATTCTTTGAAATGCAGTTTAAATGTTAATCTTAATATAGATAATCAAAATTGGCTTAAAAAAACCAATCAATTTGATTATTTTTTAAATCAAGAAATTAATGATCGAAGATTTAATTATTTATCAGGTGAGCTTTTAAATATTAATTTTGGTTCAAATTTTGAATTCTGGAACGATGTTAATTATTTAGTAGCAGTTTTAAATAATCAAGCTGTTTCTTTGAATTTAGCTGATATTTCGATCGATTTGTTACAAAACCACGATTATGTTAATCGTAGTTTGCGCCATGGTGTTGATAATCTTAAGAAAAAATTATTTTTTTCTTATTTTAATCCAAATGAAGTGAATGATTATTACCTCCAATCAATTAAAATTCAAGATCAAAGTTATTTAAACCAATTGTTAAAATTAAGTAGATAAGGAATTACAATGTATCAAATTTGTGTATCAGGAGCAGCAAGAGGCGAAAGTGTTGAAGAAGGTAAGTTGTTAGCTCAAAAATTAGGGGCAGCTATTGCGGTTGCTGGTCATAGTTTGTTGACTGGAGCTACAATCGGGTTACCTAATTATGCGGCTATAGGGTACAAAAAAGCTGGCGGTAAAATGAGCGTTGGTATTTCACCGGCTGCCTCAAAAGTTGAACATGTTATTAAATATAGATTGCCAACTGAAGATTATGATACTATTTTGTACACTGGACTTCATTATGTTGGACGTGATGCTTTATTAATTACGTCGAGTGATGCTGTGGTTAGTATAGGTGGTCGGTTGGGTACGCTTCATGAATTTACGATTGCTATGGAATCGGAAACGCCAATTGGTTTTTTACAGGGTGCTGGTGGTATTTCAGAAGAAATTCAAACTCTTATGTCTTTAGCATCACCAATCAAAAAAAAATCAGAAGTATTTTTTCATGAATCAGCTGAAGCACTGATTGAAGAATTAACTCATTATTTAGATACTGAATACAGTAAGTACCTCGATATATATTAAAAAGTATGCTATAAAGACTAAATGTTATTTGATTTAAAGAGTGATTTTTTACCAACCGGTGATCAACCGCAGGCCATTGATAAAATACTTAATAATTTTAAAAATAATCAAAATTATCAAACTCTTCAAGGCGTAACTGGTTCCGGTAAGACTTTTACGATGGCTAATATTATTCAAAATCTTAATCGACCAACTCTGATTATTTCTCACAACAAAACTTTAGCTGCTCAATTGTATGCCGAATTTAAGCATTTTTTTCCCAATAATGCTGTTCATTATTTTGTTAGTTATTTTGATTATTATCAACCTGAAGCTTACATTGCTCGATCAGATACATATATTGAAAAAGATTCCAAGATTAATGATGAAATTGATCGTTTAAGACATGCTGCTACCGATTCTTTGTTGACACGTCAAGATGTTATTATTGTTGCCAGTGTTAGTTGTATTTATGGTATAGGTTCGATTGAAGATTATGCTGGATTATCACTTAAAATTATAAAAAATGAACCTAAAGATAGAGATAAATTTATTCGTCATTTAACGGATATTCAATATAGTCGTAATGAAATTGACTTTCAGCGAGGTACATTTCGTTCAAAAGGTGATATCGTTGATGTTTTTCCGGCCAGTGAAGAATTTGCTTATCGAATTGATTTTTTTGATGATCATGTTAAAAAAATTTTAAAACTAGATGTATTAACTGGTGAAATCATGGAGTCGCTCGATCAATTAGTTATTTTTCCAGAATCACATTATGTTACAACACAAGATAAGGTTAAACAAGCGCTAAAATTGATTCAAGAGGAATTAGATGATCGAATTAAATTTTTTAAAAGTCAAGATAAATTATTGGAAGCTCAACGTATTGAACAGAGAACTAAATTTGATTTAGAAATGCTAGAACAAACAGGTTTTGTTAAAGGTATAGAAAACTATGCTCGCTATTTTACTAATCGAGAAATTGGTCAAGAACCAGCTACTTTACTAGATTATTTTTCTGATGATTATTTAATGCTGATTGACGAATCCCATATGACAATTCCTCAGATTAGAGGCATGTATAATGGTGATCGAGCTCGTAAAGAGACTTTAGTAGAGTACGGTTTTCGACTTCCATCTGCCTTAGATAATCGACCACTAACATTTTTAGAATTTGAAAAACATATTGATAAAGTAGTTTATGTTAGTGCCACACCTGCTGATTACGAATTAAAGAATAGTTCGGCGGTCACAGAGCAAGTTATTCGACCAACAGGATTACTTGATCCTTTGATAGATGTCCGACCAATTGAAAATCAGATCGATGATCTAACTAATGAGATTAAACGGGTAATAGCTAAAAATCAACGAATTATAATCACTACATTGACAAAAAGAATGAGTGAAGACTTAACTGAATATTTAACTGAAGCAGGTTATAAAGTGGCGTATATCCACAGCGATGTTGAAACTTTAGAGAGAACGGATATTTTAAGAAATGTTAGAACCGGAGAATTTGATATTATTGTCGGTATTAATTTGCTGAGAGAAGGAATTGATTTACCTGAAGTTAGTCTTGTTGTGATTATGGATGCAGATAAAGAAGGTTTTTTAAGAAGTAAAACTGCTTTAATTCAAACTGCTGGCCGAGCTGCTAGACATTTGGAGGGTCGGGTTATTATGTATGCAGATCGAATGACCGATTCTATGAAAGCAACCATAGATGAAACCAATAGGCGTCGAGAAATTCAACAAAAATACAATCAGGAACATCATATTCAGCCTTCATCTATTAATCGTCAAGTTGAAAACTCTATGAAGATTTTGTTAAGTTCGGAAGCCGAAAAAGCTAAAATAGATTTTAAAAAAATTCCGAAGGATGAATACCCAGAACTAATTAAAGATTTAACGGCTCAAATGGAACTTGCAAGCAAAAATTTGCAATTCGAATTGGCAGCTGAGCTACGTGATATTATAAAGTCATTAAAAAAAGTCTAAAATTTGATATAATACTAAAAATGGCGAATCAACTAACTGATCAAGATGTATTAAAATTGGCAAAATTATCGAGACTGATAATAAAATCAGAAGAACTTGAGATGTTTAAAAAAGACATCAATGAAGTTTTAGATTTTGTTTCGATGTTAGATGAAGTTGAAGTCGAAGAAGTGAAACCAACTAATCAGGTAACAGGTCTTCAAAATGTTACCAGAGCCGATGAGACGATTGACTATCATTACTCAGTTGACTTATTTCTTAATGCCTCTAAGTTTGACAATGGTTACTTGGTTGTACCTAAGATTATTGATGAGAATTAATTATGAAGTGGACTGATTTTTCGACGATTGAAGATTTAGTGCAATCGATTAAAACTGGTCAAATATCGGTTATATCGATTGTTGAAGAAGTTTTTAAAAGAATTCAACAAACCAGGGATTTTCAAGTTTTGTTGGAAGATTTTGAACAAGAAGCTCTTAAGCAGGCTAAAATTATTGATGATAAAGTTAGACTCAAGCAACCACTTGGTCGATTGGCAGGTATACCATTTATGGTTAAAGATAATTTCTTAACTTTTAGTCAAAAAACAACTGCTGCTAGTCATATGCTAGAAAAATTTATTGCACCTTATCAAGCAACAAGTGTCAATAAGTTAATTGGTGAAGATGCCATATTGGTTGGCAAAGCAAATTTAGATGCCTATGCGCATGGTTCATCAACTGAAAATAGTGATTTTTTTACTACTAAAAATCCATATGATAAAAATCGAGTTCCAGGTGGATCATCGGGTGGTTCGGCAGCTGCTGTTGCTTTAAACTTAGTCCCTTTTGCCTTAGGAACAGATACTGGTGGTTCAATCCGATTACCAGCTAGTTTCTGTAACCAAGTGGGCTTAAAGCCTTCTTATGGTTTAGTTTCTAGGAGTGGAGTGGTGGCTATGGCTTCTAGCTTGGATTGCATTGGACCTATAACAAAAAATGTTCAAGATAATGCTTTAATTTTAGATATTATTGCCGATCAAGATCAACTTGATTCCACGACTATTAAGAGAGATAAAACAGGCTATTTGATTGATTCTAATAGTCAGCGTATGGTTGAAAAAGCTAAAATTGGGGTTATTAGTGATTATTTGATTGATGGAATTGACCAAAAAGTTAAAACTAATTTTCTGGCTAAAGTTGAACTATTAAAACAAGCTGGTTTTCAGGTAGAAGATATTTCTATACCTCTTATTAAGTATGCTTTAGCTGTTTATTATATTATTTGTCCAGCAGAAATTAGCTCTAATTTAAGTCGTTATGATGGTTTAAGGTATGGTTACCATCAAGCTGGTGCTGACAATATTGAAACTTCAGTTGAAATGTCTCGTTCTAAAGGATTTGGTCAAGAAGCAAAAAGACGTATCATGATTGGTACCTATGTCTTAAGTAGTGGTTATTATGATGCTTATTATAAAAAAGCTCAGCAAGTTAGAACTAAATTGATTAATAGTTTTACGGAATTATTTAAAAGTTATGATTTTTTAGTCGGACCAACCGTACCAACCTTACCGTTTAAGATTGGTGAAAAAAAATCTGATCCTGTTGAAATGTATTTAACTGATGTAATGACGGTTTCAGCTAATTTGGTCGGTATACCAGCCATTAGTTTGCCAGCTGGTATGATTGATGGTTTACCAACTGGTTTTCAAGTTATGGCCAATATTGCCTCAGACAAACAATTATTAGCTTTTTCATCGAAAATTGAGGAATTATTAAAATGACAAAAAACATTGATTTGATAATTTATGCTGTAGCGGGTTTGGTGATTGTTTTAGCGATTAGTGAGATTATTCGTTCAGTGTTAAAGAAAAGAGAAGAAAATTATCAAATTTTTATCAATCGTTGGAAAGGATTAATAATTTTAGCGAAAAAAAAATCACAGTGGAATCAACTGGTTATTGAGGCTGATAAGTTATTGGATGATGTTTTAAAATACAAACACTATAAGGGCAAACATTTAGCTGATAAAATTGTTTCGGCTCAACGACAATTTAAAAACAATGATCAAATCTGGTCTTGCCATAAATTAGCTAATAGAATCCAACAGGAAGGTTACGTCTTGAATGATAAAAAACAATTATTAGATGTTATTAACTCTTATCGGGAAGCTTTTACTGATTTAGGTGTTTTTAAAATAGACAACAAGGCTGCAAATGAAAAATAACCATCACATTGATTATAAAGGTTATAAACCAACAATTGGTATTGAATGTCATGTGCAGTTAAACACTTTGACTAAATTATTTTCAGGTAGTTTAAATAATGTTAAAAACTCAAAACCTAATCAACAGATTAATCATATTGATTTAGGTCTACCAGGTGCTTTACCTGTTATTAATCATCGTGCTATCGAATTGGCAGTTAGAGCTGGTTTTGCTTTACATACGAGAGCTCAGCTATTTTCTAAATTTGATCGTAAACATTATTTTTATCCTGATTTACCAATGGGCTATCAAATTACTCAGTATGACGAGCCTATTATTTTGGGTGGTTATATCAATATTAAAGTTAACGGTCAGATTAAAAAAATTGGTATTACACGTGCTCATCTTGAATCTGATGCTGGTAAAAGTTTACATCCCACTGGGCAGAATTATAGCCTGTTAGACTATAATCGTGCAGGTGTACCATTATTAGAAATTGTCTCTGAGCCCGATTTATCTTCGGCTTTAGAAGCTCGCTTATATGTGACTGAATTATATTTAGCTATGAAATTGGCTGGAGTATCTGAAGCAAACCTATTTTATGGCAACATGAGATTTGATTGTAATGTTAGTCTTTCTAAAACTGATCAATTAGGTGTTAGAACAGAAACCAAAAATTTAAATAGTTTTAAGTCTGTTGAAAAGGCTATTAACGCTGAAATAATTAGACAAATTAGTATTTTAGAAAAGGGTGGTAAAATTATCCAAGAAACTAGAGGATGGAACGAAGATAAACAACGAGGTTTTACTCAACGAGTAAAAGAAAACGCTGATGATTATCGTTATATGCCGGATCCAGACTTACCACCAATTAAATTAGAAGATAGTTGGTTAGATGAAATTCAAAGTTCTATGCCTCTTTTAGCTGATGATTGGCGTAAAAAGTTAAACGCACTGACTTTAACCGATGACGAAATCAATCTATTGTTAAAAGCTGAAGCTGATTATGGTGGAATTTTAGATATCGTTAATAATTCAATTAGTCAACTAAAAAAAGCTAGAATTTTTGCTAATTGGTTAATTAATTTTGAAATTCCTTTTTTGCAAAATCTTGAAGACACAGATAATGATGCTCATTTAACTGGTCAGCAAAGACAACAAATCTACGATAAAGTTTATTTTTATAAAGATAAAAATCTAATTAATTCAACCAAGTTAGCTTTATTGTTTAATGATTTACTTAGTCAGCCAAGTTTAGTCAATGATCTTGATAATTATTTGAAGGCTCGGGATTATTTGCAAAACTCTAATCAAGACAGTTTAATTAAAATTGTTAATCAAGTTATTGCAGAAAATCATAAAGCTGTTAATGATGTTTTACATGGTGAAACTAAAGTGATAGGATTTTTAGTTGGCCAAGTTATGAAATTGTCTAAAGGTCAAGCTAATCCTCAAATTGCTCAACAGTTAATCATGGATGAAGTTAATAAAATGAAAGTACAATAAAATGTCTCAAAAAATTACAAAAGCAATTGTAGCTGCTGCTGGTTTTGGTACCAGATTTTTACCTCAAACTAAAGCTATGCCTAAGGAAATGTTACCAATTATCGATAAACCTGTCATTCAATATATAGTTGAAGATTTAGTTGAAGCTGGTATACAAGACATTATAATCGTAACTGGTTATACAAAACGTAATATTGAAGATCATTTTGACAGCCCTAATCAAGATTTACTTAATAATTTAATAGCTTCTGGTCCTTCTAAAAAACATTACATTGATGAGTTAAACAAAATTGCTAATTTAGCAAATTTTGCTTATGTTCGTCAAAAGGGTCCTTACGGTACAGCCACTCCGATTGTTAATGCTTCACATCTAATTGGTAATGAGCCGTTTATTTATACTTTTGCAGATGATTTGATTGTCTCTAAAAAGAATCATTTCAAACAAATGATTGACTTATATGAAAAATTTGGATGTAGTGTTTTACCGTGTGTCGAAATTGATAGAGACGAAGATTTTGATAAATACGGTATTATTGCTGGACAAACTATTAGTGAAGGTGTAACTAAAATTAATCAAATTATTGAAAAGCCTGGTCGGGCTAATGCACCTTCAAACCTAGCTAGCGTAGTGGGATATTTATTGACGCCAGATGTCTTCAAATATTTAAAAACTGCTAACTTTCATCCTGATAATAATAAAGAGTTTTTTGTAACCAGTTATTTGATTGAACCAATGATTAAGGATGGTCTTAATGTTTATGGTTTAAATATTCATGATTCGACTAGATATGATACGGGTAATGTCGTTAGTTATATAAAAACTGTGATTGATTTTGCTCTTTTACGTCCAGATTTATCAAACGAGATTAAAGAATTTATTAAATCAAAAATTTAAAAAAACTAGTTTAAAAGCTAGTTATTTGTGTATATAATATAAGTCATTAGGGGTTTCATGGCTAAAATAAAGACACTACAAAAAAACGATTTTGTTCACCTACATAATCATACTCAGTATAGTTTGTTGGATGGTCTAACGAAGATTCCTCAATTGATTCAATTCGTCAAAAATGACGGCATGACAGCGGTGGCTATTACTGATCATGGTACTATGAGTGGCACAATTGAGTTTTATAAAGAAGCTATTTCTAACAATATCAAGCCAATTATTGGAATTGAAACATATATGGCTAGTCGATCAAGGCTAGATAAAGAAGTTTCAAAAGATAAAGTCAATTATCATTTAACCTTATTAGCTATGAATAATGAGGGATATAGAAATTTAATGAAATTATCCACTTTAGCTAATCTAGAAGGCTTTTACTATCGACCCAGGATTGATAAAGAATTGTTAGCTGAAAATTCCAATGGTCTTATTTGTTTAAGTGGTTGTATCGGAGGTGAATTAGGAGATTTCATTCGACAAGGTCAAATTGATCAAGCTAAGGAAATAGCCCGTTGGTATAAAGAAATTTTTGGTGATCGGTATTATATTGAGATTCAGGATCATGGTCATCCTGATCATCCATTTAGATTTAAAGAACAAACAGAAGTAAATCAGGCTCTATTAATAATTGCTCAAGAATTACAAATTGAAGCGGTTTTAACTTCAGATGCACATTATTTAAAACATGAGGATCAGTTAGCGCATGAAATCTTACTATGCGTTCAAACGGGATCATATTTAACTGACGAAAGAAGAATGTCTTTGAAAGATCTTGATTTGCACGTTATGTCTAGTCAAGATATTATTGATCGCTGGGGACATGATTATCCAGAATTAATATTAAATAGTAAAAAAATTAGTCAGCGATGTCAGGTCGATATCGAGCTTGGTAAAATTTTAATTCCTCGTTTTCTGGAAGATCAAACTATGTCAGAAAAAGATTATCTTGATCAGAAAGTTTATGCTGGATTAGTTGACAGATACTTAACGAATGATATCAAACAAAAATTTCTTAATAATCCTAAAAAATTAATTAATCAATTAGATTCAAAAATTCTTGATAGGGTTAGATATGAATTAAAAGTTATTGATGAAATGGGATTTAATGGTTACTTTTTGATTGTAGCTGATTTTATTAATTGGGGAAAAGATCAAGGTATTGTATTCGGACCGGGTAGAGGTAGTGCTGCTGGTTCTATAGTTGCCTATGCTTTAAAAATTACTGAATTAGATCCATTAAAATATGATCTTTTGTTTGAAAGATTTTTAAATCCGGAAAGAATTAGTATGCCTGATGTTGATATTGATATTCAAGATAGTCGTCGGCATGAAGTAATTGAATACTGTGTTAAAAAATATGGCAAAGATAGAGTGGCCAATATCGTCACATTTGGTCGTATGGCTGCTAAAAATGCAATTCGTGATGTAGCTCGAGTTTTACAAGTTCCTTACACTGAAGCAGATCGTCTGGCTAAAATGATACCACCACCTGTACAGGGGCGTAACATACCAATATTAACAGCTTTAGAACAGGAAGATGTCTTGAAAGAAGAATATAAGACTAATCAAGTTTCCAAAAAAGTTATTGATCTTGCGATACAACTAGAAAATACGATTCGAAGTCATGGCGTACATGCGGCTGGAGTAGTTATAGCTCCAGAAGCCATTTACAACTATACACCCTTAGAAATAGCACAAAAGGGCGTGGTGGCCACTCAGTATTCTATGGGACCAATTGAAGAGCTTGGCTTGTTAAAAATGGATTTCTTGGGATTATCAAACTTAACGATCATTAAAAACACTCTTAATATAATTAAAAAAGTCTATGATGAAGATATAGATATCAATAATCTTGATTTAACAGATAAATTAACTTATCAATTGCTTCAAAATAGTGATACGGTTGGAATATTTCAATTTGAATCTTCAGGCATGAAAAAATATTTGAGAGAATTAAAACCATCTGTTTTTGATGATATTGTTGCTATGGGTGCTCTATATCGTCCTGGTCCGTTAAGTGCTGGCTTGACGGATAGTTTTATTCGGAGAAAAAATGGACAAGAAAAAATTGATTATCTGGTTGATTCTATGAAACCGGCTTTAAGCAGTACCTATGGTGTTTTAGTTTATCAAGAGCAATTTATGCAGATATCAAGAGATGTTTGTGGGTTTAGTGGTGCTGAAGCTGATACCTTAAGGAAAGCTATTGGTAAAAAAAAGCGCGATATGATGGAAAAAATGGAGAAGCGATTTATTGATGGAGCAGTTGTTAATGGTGTTGATAAAAAATTAATAACTGATTTTTGGCATCAATTACTCGGTTTTGCTGATTATTGTTTCAATAAGTCTCATTCAGCTTGCTATGGCTTCATTTCTTTTCAGACGGCTTACCTAAAAGCTCATTATCCGTTAGCTTTTATGGCTGCTTTGATGACCAGCGATTATGATAATCTTGATAGGTTATCGATTGAAATTACCGAATGTCAACGAATGAATATTAAAGTTTTAGCTCCAGATATTAATTTATCTTATTCGGAATTTTCGATTGATAAATTAAATAATCAAATTAGATTTGGCTTAGTGGCTATAAAAAATATTGGACAACATGTTGTTGATCAAATCGTTGAAGAGCGTAAAAACGGACGTTATAAAGATTTAACTGATTTTTTGACTAGAGTTGATCAAAAAATAATTAATAAAAAAACTATTGAAAGTTTAATCAAAGCTGGAGCATTAGATTCAATGGGTGATAGAATCACTTTATTAAGTAACTTAGATTTAATTATTGGATTTGCCACAAGAATTCATAAGCAAAAAGATAGTAGTCAAATTGGTTTATTTGGTTCTTCTTCAGACTCTGGTAATCGAACTTATTCAAATATTGAATTAGTTAATTCAAAAACAGAAGTTGATAAAAGACAAATTTTAGCTTGGGAAAGAGAATTGTTGGGTATTTATTTAAGTGAACATCCGCTTGATGTTTATAAAGATATATTAAATGAACAGGCGGTTGCTATTGATCAACTAACGATTGAACATCAAGGTCAAACTACTACACTTGGTGGAATTGTTTCATCTTTCAAAGAAGTTACAACAAAAAATAATCAAAAAATGGCCTTTGTGACGATTGATGATTTTAGTGGTAGTATTGAAATAATAGTTTTTCCTCAGAGTTATTCTAAAACGATTGATTTGTGGAAATTAGATAAAATTCTTTTGATCAATGGTAAGGTTGAGATTGATAATTCTGATCAAAAAACTGTTAAGTTAATTGTTGACGATGCCAGAGAGGTGACTTATCAGCAAGCCAAAGCTTATTATAAAAAAGGTAAGCCAAAAATCTTAAAAGCCAAAAAATCATCAGTTAAAGTTGCTGCTCAAGTTGTTAAAAATGAGACGGTATATATAAAAGTTTTAAATTCAAAAAATAGCCAGCTATTGGTTAATCTAAGAAATATTTTAGAGAAACACAAAGGCGATAAAGAGGTTATTTTAGTGCTAGGCGAAAAAGATCAAAAACAAGCTTTTCGTTTGTCGCAGGGCATTACTAAAAATGATCACTCGATTACTAGTTTAATTAATTTATTAGGTGAAGAAAACGTTAAAATTCAATAGACTTAAAAAATATAACCAGCTGTTTGTAGTAAAATAAAACCTATTAAAATGATTAAAACTATTATGAAATCAAGCCAAAGATGACTGATTAGTAGTTGCTCACTTTCAATGATGGTTTTTTTCAAAAATATAAAATGCCGAATAATAAAAATAAGAATAATCAGACCTATAATGACAAGTAATAATTGATTGGTAATTAGACCATTGGTCAATTCATAAATAATTGAAATTTTTTTAGCTTGAATTGGTTTTTTGACTATTGGATTATTGACTGAAAAAACAATATGTATTGATTGAGTTTTAGATCCTGGACTAATCAGACTGACTAAATATTGATGATTGAGATTTTGAATATTAATCCCTATTTGGTTAGTTTTTTGGTTAAAGATTTGACTGGTAGGGGTATTTTTTTGCCAAGCGTTAATAATTGTATTAACTTGATTAAGTCCGTAGGATAAATTTAACGATGAAGCATTTTTGATGCTAAGGTTTTTTAATTGTTTATTTTGAAGCTGATCATTAACTTTTAGAGCAGATTGATTGAGATTGTTACTTAGAACCAGTTTTGGTAATTTTTTTTGGGCTCTAATTTTATTGAGGCTGTTAAGTAAAGAACTAGTTGAAATTTTTGACGGCGAGACAACTAACTGATTTGGCTTGATTTGTCTAAAAGCGATATAGCCGATGATGATAAATGCAATTAATGGTAAGTATGGCCAATAATGTTTCAGGTGATGTTGTTTGGTGGGTTTGGTGTAAGTTGGTTTTTGGATTTTTTGTTTAGTTAATGTCATTTAGTTTCATAATAATGAATTAATGATGTCTTGTCGATATCTTAAATAAAATAAAGCCATAGAAGCGGCAATCGAAACATTAAATGATTCTTTTAAGCCATGCATTGGTATTTCAATTGATTGATCGACAATATTTAGAATTTGACTGTCTATTCCATTGACTTCATTGCCTATAATTAAAGCTATAGGAGAATTAATTTTGGTATTAATTAGATTAATTGATTGAGCAGTTTGTTCCAGGGCCACAATTTGATATTTTTGAGATTTTAATTGTTGAATTAGTTCGATAATATTCTCATGATGTTGAAAATTAATATTTTTCTCTGCCCCAAGTGAAGTTTTACGAATTTGTCGATCATTATTAATAGCAATGTGTTGCAAGCGATTATCGTTAGTTGTTCTTGGATATGGACTGGTGCCTGTTAAATAAATTGTTTTTAAGCCTAACCCATCCATAGTTCTAAATAGAGAACCAATATTATAAGATGAACGAAGATTATGAGCGATAAGTACAATAGGAAAGTTAGCCATATATTTATATTGTACAGAATCGGGGCTGTTAATTTAAGCATAATCACTTATAATTGATTTATGACAGATGATCAGAAATCTCGTTTAGAGGAAGAAAATTCAACAGCTCGACGAGCTAATTTGTTAGGCTTTAATTATTTTGATACTTCTAAAAATCAAATCCAGCTATATAACAACATATTAAGTGTTGAAGCTATGTACCATTATAGAGCGGTTCCTCTGATTTTAGATAATTCTAATCTTCTTTTTGGAATTACAACTACAACTTCAAAAAATGCTATTAACGAAATTGTCAGAAATTTTTCAGATCATAAGGTATCGTTTGTGATTATTTCTGACCGAGGTTATAAGGATTACATGGATAAGTACGATCCGCCAAAGGAAGTTCAGTATAGTGACGTTAATATTGTTGCCAGTCAAGATAACTCTGTAGAGCGAGTTTCAAAAATTTTAGAAGAAGTAAAGTCTAGTGATATGTTGGCTTATTTAGTTAATCAGGCTCATAGTTTAAATGCTTCAGATATTCACATTGAAACAGGAAGACAGGATGTCAGGATTCGATTTAGAATTGATGGAGTACTTCATGTGATTGCTAAGATAGGGTTTGATCGTCATCGCATGTTGGTTAGTGCAATCGCTAGTGCTGGTAATATTTCAACATCTTCAAAAGCTCCTCAAGAAGGTCATATTTCACAAACGGTTGAAATGGCTAATCATCAAACAGTTGATGTTAATCTAAGAATTGAAACAGTCGTCACAATTAATGGTATGGATATTGTGATGAGATTATTTAATCTTGATGCTTCAACTTATAATTTAGATCGCTTAGGTTTATCGGTTAATGAGCGAACTGTTTTAGACGATATTATCTCTAAGCCAAGTGGTTTAGTAATGGTTGTTGGACCTACCGGTTCAGGCAAAACCACCACCTTGTATTCGATACTGAATAGCCTTAATAATAGTCAGAGAAAGATTATTACTGTCGAAGATCCGGTTGAGTTTGAATTCGAAGGTATCGAACAAATTTCTTTAATGAATGATTTAATTGATTCGACTCAAACAATTACGTTTATTGATCAATTAAAAGCTATCTTAAGACTTGACCCAGATATTCTCATGATTGGTGAAATTCGTGACGAAGAGACAGCCATAACTGCTTTGCAAGCAGCCCTAACTGGACATTTAGTTTTGGCTACTTTTCATGCTGGATCAGCAGCCGCATCATTAGCTAGATTAAAATCAATTATTGGTCGTAATCCGTTGTTCGTTTCATCAATTAGAATAATTATGGCACAAAGATTGGTTAGACGTCTTAATGATCAAACGAAACTTGAATATCAGCCAACTTTAAAGGATCTTGAATTTTTAAGTAAGATGGCAGCTAATATTTCTGATTCGATCTTAAAGCAAAAATTTAGAGACATTAAGTTATATCAACCAAACATTACCGATAATGATCCATTTGGTTATAGCGGCCAAATCGCTATCAGAGAGCAAATTGTTTTAAATGATGATTTAATTAAAATTCTTTTAAAAAACGATAATAATGAACATAGTACTACTAAAGAATTAGAAATGTCTTGCCGAGAAAATAATATTGGTCTTATGGTCGATGATGCTGCTAGAAAATTAATTGACGGACAGACATCATTAGCTGAAATTTCTAGAGTACTTGATTTATTTAATTAAAGCTGCAATCACGCTGACTAATTCTTTGTCAAAGACCGAAGGAATAATTTGGTCAGCAGATGGATTTCTAACTTGTGATGCTATAGCCTGAGCAGCTGCTATTTTGTGAGTTTCTGTGATTTTGTTGACATGATGATCTAGAGCACCTCTAAAGATTCCTGGGAAAGCCAGAACATTATTAATTTGATTAGGATAATCACTACGTCCAGTGGCAACAATTGCTGCACCAGCTTTTTTAGCTAATTTTGGTTCAATTTCAGGATCTGGATTGGCTAGTGCAAAAATGATTGGTTGATCTTTCATTGATTTAATGTCGGCTTGATTTAATAAATTTGCTTTTGAAACGCCAATAAAAACTTGACTATCGTGGATTGCTTGTTTGAGATCGCCACTTAGATTGTTTGGATTAGTTATTTTTAGTAATTCTTGTTTATCGTGATTTAAATCAGATCTGTCAGCACTAATAATACCTTTAGAGTCGACTAATATTAACTCTGTTGATGGCGAAAACTGATGAATTAAACGTGTAATAGCATCTCCAGCAGCACCAGCTCCAACAATAGTTATCTTACAATTTTTAATATTTTTGCCTATAACTTTAAAAGAATTAATAAGACCAGCCAAAACTACAATTGCTGTACCGTGTTGATCATCATGCATAACGGGAATATTTAATTTTTTCTTTAGCATACTTTCAATATAAAAACATTGAGGAGCAGCGATGTCTTCGAGATTAATTGCACCAAAACTTGGTGCAATATTAACAATTGTTTCAACAATTTGATCTGGATTATGACAATCTAAAACTATTGGAATAGCATCAACACCAGCAAAATGTTTAAAAAGTAAACATTTTCCTTCCATGACTGGCATAGCAGCAATTGGACCGATATTACCTAAACCCAAAACTGCAGAACCATCAGAAATAACTGCAACTAAATTATTAGTCCACAAATAGTCTTTTGATTTTTCGGGATTTTTTACTAATAATTTGCTTACTGCACCTACTCCAGGACTGTAATAAGTTGATAAATCGTTTTTTGTCTTTAATTTAACTTTCGGTTCGGTTTTTATTTTGCCTTTTAGTAAGAAATGTTTATTCAAAGCTTCTTTATTAAAATTAATCATCTCACTATTCTAACATAAAACTTTGTTGCATATAGACCTTTGTTAGGTTATAATCTTAACGTTATGACTGATCTAATTAAAGAAATTAATAAAAAATATCCTAAGGTTACTGCCAACTTAAATGTTAAAAGTGGTGATACTGTTAAGGTTTACCAAAAAATTAAAGAAGGCTCAAAAGAGAGAATTCAAATTTTTCAGGGATTAGTTATTAAGACTACTCAACCCAACAACCACATGTCTAGAATTTTAGTTCGACGTATTGCTAGTGGTATTGGAGTTGAAAAAAGTTTTTTAGTTCATTCTCCATTAGTTGAAAAAATTGAAATTACTAAACGATCAAAAGTTCGACGTAATTATTTAACATATATGCGTCAAAGAACAGGTAAAGCAGCTAGATTGTCTTCTTTAGATTTTGATAAAGTTAAAGTTAATAAAGTTGCCGACGAAATTATTGAGATCAATAAAGATAACAAAGAGTAATTTTTTAATTGGTTTAGATGAAGTTGGTAGAGGTTGTTTAGCTGGTCCTGTTGTTAGTGCTGCCGTTGGGTTTAATCAGACACCAGATGGCTTAAAAGACTCTAAACAATTAACTAAAAAACAAAGAATAAAACTGTTGCCAATTATTTTAAAAAAGGCTTGTTTTGTTGGAATTGGTATTGTTGACAATCAGTATATTGATGATTTTGGATTAACTAAGTCAGTTTCTATGTCCATGCAGATTGCTTTGATGAATCTTGATAATAACAATAAAGATTATCGAATTATTATTGATGGTAATTATAATTTTTTAAAAAACTATAATTTTGTTGAAACTGTTGTTGGTGGTGATAATTCAATCAACGAAATTATGGCTGCTAGTATTGTTGCTAAAGTTTTTCGAGATTCTATAATGCAAAAAATTCATAATAATTGGCCTCAGTATGGTTTCGATCAACACGTTGGGTATGGTACAAGCTATCATCTTAATCAGCTAGCTAAGTATGGTCCTTGCCCAATTCATCGACTAAGTTTCCGACCAGTTCAAACGTCTATAATTGTTTAGCTTGCTTTAACCAAGTTTTAATTTTAGGTTGATTGAAGTCATACCATTCGATTTGTTTTTTTATTTGGTCCAGTCCAAGTAAAATATTCCTTCTTAAAGCTTGATCATCTAATTTGGGTTTGAAGAATTCTTGGTATTCTTCTAACATTTTTTTTGTATTAAAATAACTAGCTATGATTGCTGGAAAATGACTTAATGTTGTAGCATCAGTTGTATATATCTTTTGAAGATCATTAAAGTGCGCTTGATACCATTCCCAAGTTAACTGTTGGGCATGGTGATTATTGATTAAGTCTGAAAAAATTGTCACTATGTCTTGATCTTTAATTTTAGTGCTTAGAATCATATCAAGTAATTTTTTTATTTGACTTAGTTCTTTGGTGGTAGATAATCCATAGATAATTTCATCTCTTAATTCTTGATTTGTTAGTTGATTATGTAGTTTGAGTAATAAATCAAAATTATCAGCTTTTTTTACGGCAATCCGGTAGATGATAGTTCGAATATTACTGTTGATGTCGTCTGGTTTTTTAAAATTTTTAAACAAGGATTCAGCATAGTCTATTAACGGTGAATAATTATAGCTAGCAGCTAGACTGAAAATTGTTTTTCTTAATTTGATTTGAAGCGAAGATTCGTTACTTTGAATTTCAAGATTGATTGAATTAAATATATCTTGAATAAAATTGCCGACTAATTTATCCAGATTGTCTCTTAAAATTTGATCATCAATAATTAATCGTCTAATTTGACTTAGTATACTCGCAATATTAACCCAAATAGAATCGTTAGGGTTATTTTTGTAATGCGATAAAAGAGATTCAGTGGTAAGTAGGTCTGTAAAAAGGTTCTTTTGAAGTAAATTATAATTATCTATTAGATTAATTTGGTCTATTTTAGATAAATTTTCGATGTTATTAAGTATAGTTTGCCAGTGTGATTTGTTGAGATATTGAGGAATAAAATAAGCTGTTGAATTGTGGTTTAAAATTAATGGTTTATTATCCATTAATGGTTCATCAATGTAAAAAGATTTCTGTTTTTTGTTTAAAACATTGTTTTTTAATTTATAATTACTGGCTAGTGGAATTTGCCAGATAGTTTCATTTAGTTCATCTGTATGATGAGATAATTTTAACAAGAATCTTTTTTGTTCGATTAAAAATCTTTTTTCTTTAGGTTCGTAATTGACTTTTAAAAGTGGAAAACCAGGTTCATTAAGCCAATTATCCATGAACGAAGCAATATTTTGTTGACTAGCAGAGGACATGGTTTGCCATAAATTATCAGCCACGGTGTTTTGGTAGGCATATTGTTTGAAATAATTATTTAGGGCTATTTTAAAATTTTCTTCGCCGATATATTGCATTAACATGTATAAAATTGAACCACCTTTAGCATAAACGATAGAAGCGTCAAATATTGTTTCGATATCAGCAGGATATTTAATATTGGCTCTTAAGGTTTGAACTTCTTTAAGACTATCTCGACTTTTAGCTGCCGACATAGTGTAATTTATGAATTGTTCCATGATTTTCCAATCAGGAAATAGATTATCGATAGCAATAAACTCCATCAGGTTAGCAAAACTTTCGTTCAACCAAAGATCGTTCCACCATTTCATGGTGACTAAGTTCCCAAACCATTGATGAGCCAATTCATGACATATTGTCAGAGAAACTGATTGCATTTGATCAATATTATCTTCTTTTAAATTAGTTAGCATGTAAGTTTCTCGAAACGTAATTAATCCCCAATTTTCCATAGCCCCCGCACTAAAATCTGGTAGAGCTACTAGATCTAATTTTTTTAACGGATAGTCAATTTTAAAATAATGTTCAAAAAACTCTAGTCCTTTTTGAGCAATTTCGAGACTATAATCAGCTAGATTAATTTTATCTGGTGTAGTATAGACACTGATTTTAACCCGATCTCGATAATCAATAGATTTGTGTGATAATTGACCAACTACAAAAGCTAATAAGTAGGTACTCATTAATGGTGTTTTTTCGAAAAAGAATTGATTGGTTGATTTTTTTTCTTCGATTTGTTCTAAAGGTGTATTAGATAAGACAGTGTCTTGTTTATTGGTTTCAATACTTAGTTTAAAACTAGCTTTAGCCGCTGGTTCATCAATACAAGGGAAAGCTTGTCTAGCGTAATAACTTTCAAATTGAGTTGAAATTATTTTTTGAATATTTTGATCTTGATCTTTATAAAAACACGGGTAAATGCCGTTTAATTGATTAATAATTTTACCTTTGAATTTTAGTTTTATTTCAAAATCTGACGGATAAATCAGGTCTTTAAAATGTAGTCTAACTTCGTTTAATTTTTGGTGATGGACTAATCTATCGAGATTTAATTTAGTTTTGATGTTTTTGTTAATCTTGTAAATTTCAGCATCAAAAACAGATAAGTTTCGTTGATGGAATGTAATTCTTTTTGAAGGCGGACCAATTTTTTTTCCTTCAATGATTATTTGTCCCGAAAAGTTTTTTTTGTCTGCCGAGATTTTAATATCTATGACGTAGCTGCTTGGTTTGAATTGATCAACTAACATTTTTATTTTATTTGGCATAGTAATTATTTTAGCATGTAAAATGAATTGTTTCTTCAATTTAAGTAAGTAAAATTTATGATAACAATTAAATAATATTAATTGACACATTTTGGTTGTAGACTTATACTTAAGTAAGTGTAGTAATCCGGCGGTAACGTCGGATTTTTTTAATCAAGTTAGGAGTTATTATGGATTTAAAACAATTAAGTTTAGCCATTAGAACTATTGCTGAAGAGAAAAATATTTCAGAAGATGTTTTAAAGAATATAGTTGAACAATCATTAGCAGCGGCTTATAAAAAGGATTTTGGCGATCGTGACCAAAATGTTAGAGTTGAAATTAACCTAAATACAGCTGAAATCAAGGTATTTATATCAAAAACTGTGGTCGAGAAAGTTGCTAATTCTCTTTATGAGATTAGCTTATCTGAAGCTAAGAAAATTAATCCAGATTGTCAACTGGAAGATGAAATTGAAACTCAAGCTTTGTTAGAAGATTTTGGTCGAGTTGCAGCTCAGACAGCAAAGCAGGTATTATTGCAAAAAATTCGTGAAACAGAAAGAGACACTGTTTTAGACGAATTTGAACATAAAGTTGGAACTATTATTAATGCTAACGTCGCTAGAGTAGAAAATAATTTAATCAGAATTGATCTTGGTAAAGTTCAGGGTGTAATGCCGAAAAGTGAGCAAATTTTAAACGAGCATTATTACCCTGGTCAAAGATTAAAGGTTTATCTTGATCGTATTGAGAATACTAATCGTGGTCCACAAATTATTTTAAGTCGTAGTTCACCAGAATTTGTTAAATTATTATTTAAAGGTGAGGTACCGGAATTAGATAATCAGACGGTTGAAATTAAAGCTATCGTTAGAGAAGCTGGTGTTAGAACTAAAATGGCGGTTTCGTCTAATATTAAAGGTGTTGATCCAGTTGGAACTTTTGTTGGTGGACGAGGTATTAGAGTTAGTGCTGTTATGTCTGAAATTGGAGAGCAAGAAAAAATTGATATTTTAATTTGGAGTGAAGATATAGCAACATATATTACTAATGCCTTAAGCCCAACTAAAATCTCTAAGGTCAGTGTTGATATGAATGAACATAAAGCGCTTGTTTTAGTACCCGAAGATCAGTTGAGCATTGCAATTGGTAAAAACGGTCAAAATGTTCGACTAGCTTCCAAGTTAACTGGTTATGAACTGGATATTAAAGCAAATCAGGAAGATAAAACCGATGAAGTTATAGCCAGCACTAAAGAAGAAAAATTAAAACTTAAAACCACTAAATTGAAGAAAAAAACAGATTTGGAATCAGAATTACTAGAGACTATTGAAGAACATGGTGACTAATCTAGCACTCTTGACGTGAGAGTGCTAATCGAGTATTATATAAATTAGGTTTATATTTTATTAAATATAATTTAAAATAATAAGGTAATCAATGTATTCAAATTCAAACCCTGATTTCAAAGACTTTTTAAATCATTTAACTGATAACGCATTAGCTAGTTTAAAGCAAGCTGAATTTTTAGCTCATAATTTAGGTGACTCTTATGTTGGTACTTTTCATTTGTTCTTCGGTATTTTAAGTCAAGAAAGCAGTTTGGGCTATAAGGTTTTAGAAAAAGCTGGAATAAACTTTGAAAAAGTAAAAAATAAATTATCTGAAAAGAAAAAAATTCAACAAGTCTCTAATGTCAAAGGTTTAAGTGAAACAGCTAAATTAACTTTAAAAATGGCCTATGAGATTTCTCAGGATTATGGACAAAATTTTTGTGGCACAGAACACATTGTTTATAGTTTATTAACTCAAAAAAATTCAAATGCAGTTGTGCTGTTAAAAGATTTTAATGTCGATACGGATGCAATTTTACAAGAGTTGAATGATTTGTTTGCTCGTCAACAAAATTCTAAATCTTATAACTACATGAATCAATCAGGAAGAAAGTTTAATTATAAAAAATCAATTTTAGAAACTTACGGTACTGATTTAACTAAGTTAGCTAAAAATCATAAATTAGATCCAGTTATTGGGCGTGATGTTCAAATCCATAGACTGATTACTATTTTAAATCGACGGACTAAAAATAACCCTGTTTTAATTGGCGAACCAGGTGTTGGTAAAACAGCAATTGTTGAGGGCTTAGCTCAGAAAATTATTAATGAAGATGTACCCGAGTCACTTCTCGATCATCGAATTATTATCCTTGATTTAGCAGGCATGATTGCGGGTACTAAATATCGAGGTGAATTTGAAGATCGTTTAAAAAAAGTTATGAGTGACCTAAGCAAAGATCATAAAACAATCATTTTTATTGATGAGATTCATTTAATTGTTGGTGCTGGTGCAGCCGAAGGGGCTATGGATGCCGGTAATATTTTAAAGCCGGCTTTAGCTCGAGGTGATATTCGTCTAATTGGTGCTACTACCACGGCTGAATACACTAAATATATTGAAAAAGATTCTGCACTCGAAAGACGATTCCAACCAATTCAGGTTCCAGAAACTAATGAGATGGAAACAATAGCTATTTTAAAGGGTCTAAGAAAGTATTATGAATCGTTTCACGGAGTAATTATTAAAGATGATGTCATTGAATTAGCTGCTCAATTAGCTAAGCGTTATATTCACGATCGTTTCATGCCAGATAAAGCCATAGATTTAATTGACGAAGCTTCGGCTCATTTAAAAATTATCGCTTTAAGAACAGATCCATATGTCAGAAATCTTCAAAAAGAAATTGACTTATTAACTAATCGTATTGAAGAAGCTGTAGAATCGGAAAACTACGAATTAGCTGCAAAATATAAAACCAAATTATCCCGAATTGAAAAAGATTTAACCGACTATCAAAGTAAGAAAAAAATTAAGAAAAATCTAACTTTAACAAAGGAAGATCTTAATGATGTAATTGCTCGAATGACAGGTATTCCGGTCAGTAAAATTATTAGTTCGGAAGCTAGTTACTTGCTTAATTTAGAGAAAACTTTATCAAAAAAAGTTATTGGTCAACAAGAAGCTGTCAAGGTTGTGTCTCAATCTATTCGACGAAGTCGATCAGGTATTGCTAGTGAAAATCATCCTATTGGTTCTTTTGTTTTTTTGGGACCTTCGGGTGTAGGAAAAACTGAACTTGCTCGAGTATTAGCCCGAGAATTTTATGGTAATAGCTCATCATTAATTAAAATCGATATGAGTGAGTTTAGTGAATCCTATAGCCTGTCTCGTTTATTGGGTGCACCAGCAGGTTATATAGGCTATGACCAAGAAGGACAATTAACCGATAAAATTCGTCGTCAACCATATAGTTTAGTGCTTTTTGATGAAATCGAAAAAGCTCACCCAGATATTTTTAATATTTTATTGCAAATTCTTGAAGATGGTTATTTATCTGATTCCAAAGGACGTAAGATTGATTTTACGAATACAGTTATTATTATGACTAGCAACTTAGGAGCTAATCTTTTGAAAAAAGAAATAAATTCTAAGTATGGTTTTACTATTAGTACGTCTGACAATCATAATGAAAAAGAAAATCTAGACAAGATTAATGATATTAATGAAGAAGCGGTCGTCAATGAATTAAATCAATTTTTACGGCCCGAATTGTTAAATCGAATTGACAAGGTAATAGTTTTTAATACTTTATCCAAGCAAGATATTAAAAAAATTATTGATTTACAGATTAATGATTTAAATACTAGATTAAGCCGCAAGGGAACTATGGTTCATTTATTGCCAGTTGCAAAAAAATATTTTCTTGATAAGGGTTATGATCAACAAAACGGCGTTCGACCACTAAAAAGATTAATTCAAACTACTATTGAAGATTTTGTTTCGCAAAAAATTATTGCTGGTCAACTCAATACAGGTGATATTGTAGAAATTAGTGTTAAGAATAATCAATTATCATATAAAATTGTTAATGAACAAAAAATAACTCAAAAAGTTTAATATACAATGTCTGGTTTAGCCAAAATAAGTTTTAAAAATGTATTTTGGCTTGTTAGTTTATTGATCATAGTAATAATTTTGGTTATTGGTTATTTAAATTTTTATACTATTTATGATGATATTCTGTTAATTAATTATAAACCTCCAGAAGCAATAGTTAAATTAGCCCAGCAAGATACTATGACTAATTATGCTCGGACCATTTTTTACATTAATTATCCGAAATTAATTAATTTAAATAGTTTTTATTTATATTGCCCCAATAAAGATCCGTCTCAAAGTATTGTGCTTGGCTGTTATCATGGCAATGAGGGTGGAATTTATCTTTTGAATGTATCCGATCCGACATTGTATGGCTTAGAACAAGTGACTGCCGCTCACGAAATGTTACACGGTATATATAGTCGATTGAGTAACCAAAATAGAAATAAATTGGATACGGAATTAATGAATTTTTATAATCACGATTTAAAAAGTCCAGTTATTAAAGCTCAAATAGCTATTTACCGAAAAACTGAACCTGGATACGTTGAAAATGAAATGAATTCAACTTTTGCAACTGAATGTAAGAACTTGCCACCAGCTTTAAATAATTTCTATAAACAATATTTTACTAATCGCCAAGCAGTAGTTAATTTTAATAACAGTTATCAGAGTCAATTGACTAATAGAGAAAATATTGTTCAAAAAGACGATATTCGTTTAAATCAATTATCAACTCAGATTAATAATCTTACGAAGACATTAGTTAGTCAAAAAAACCAAATTAATAACTTAGGTCAACAAATTAATCAATTAAAAATTAACGGTCCTTACGCTACTTACAAAGCTGATGTTACGGAGTACAATAATCTTGTGACTAATTTTAATAATGAAATTAATAATCAATATAAGCCCTTAGTTAACAGCTATAATCAATTAGTTGTCAGTCGTAACAATGTTTCTGACCAGTTATTTAAATTACAAAATACCCTGGTTAATCCCTATGCTCCATCATCTTCAAATTAGGTTATACTAAGAGTATGACTAAAAAAGAGACTCTATCTTATGTTTGTTCCAATTGTTTAGCTAAATTTGCAACTTGGAGTGGACGTTGTCCAAAATGTTCAAGCTGGAATAGTCTTGAAATTGATCAAACTGATTTAATTCAAAATAAATTTGTTTTAGGACAAGAGCTGGACGTTAGATCCACCGATTTGGCTAAAAAATCAATTAGTCAATTTAGATTTTTGACAGGGATTAAAGAATTAAATCAATTACTTGGCGGTGGTTTAGTGAAGGGTAGTGTTAACTTATTTTCTGGTCAACCTGGTATTGGTAAAAGTACGCTTTTAATTCAATTAGCTAATTATATTGCAAATGATAGAAAAGTTTTATATATTTCGGCTGAAGAATCTGTCGAACAGGTTAATGACCGCGCTAATCGCCTAAAATTAATTAGTTCGAATTTAGTAATAGTTAATAGTTATTCAACTGATGATATTTTAGCTACTATTGCTAGTAAAAAATTTGACCTAGTGATTGTTGATTCAATTCAGACTATTGCTTGTAGCTGGGTTAATGGTGTAACAGGATCGATTAGTCAAATCACTAACTCAACTCAAAGTTTGATACAGATGGCTAAAAAAACCGCTACAACTTTATTAATTGTTGGTCATGTAACTAAGGATGGTTCTATTGCAGGACCTAAATTATTAGAACATATGGTTGATGTCGTTATTCAATTAGAAGGCGATCGATTTGGTGGTTTTAAGATTTTAAAATCTATTAAAAATCGCTTTGGGCCAACCAATGAAGTCATAATTTTTGAATTGACTGGTGCTGGTTTTAGAATTATCGATAATCCTTCTAAAATATTATTAGAAGAACGTTTATTAACAAGCGGGTCTGTTGTAACCGCTATGGTCGAAGGCAGTCGTCCTATTTTAGTTGAAGTTCAAGCATTAGTTAATCCAACTAATTTTGGTTATCCTAAACGAACAACTAGTGGCTTTGATTTAAATCGATTAAATCTTTTGATTGCAGTATTAGAACAACGCACTAAAACAATTCTTAATAATCAAGATGTTTTTATTAATATAGTCGGCGGTCTATCGATTGATGAACCAGCCGGTGATTTAGCTATTTGTTTGGCGATTATTTCAGCTCTTAGAAAAAAAACTGTTGATCAATCAGTTTTGGTTTTTGGTGAAGTCGGTTTATCTGGCGAAATTCGGCACGTCGGTTTGATTAACCAGAGAGTCGAGGAGGCTTTTAAGCAGAGTTTTAGTCGTATTATCGGTCCAAAATATAAGAAAATTAGCGGATACTACGATGTTCGTCAGTTGTCTGATGCTTTAGATAAAGCATTTATATAATTAGAAATATTCTGATAGAATAAAATATTATGTCAAATCAAAAATTACTTAGCCAAGAATTTCAGTGGCGCAATATGGTTAAAGATAAGACCTTTGATAAATTTGAATATTTGGATCAACCTCATAAAATTTATTACGGTATTGATGGCACTGCAGATAGCTTAACGATTGGTCATTTAGTTGGTCTAGTGGCATTATTACGGTTCGCTCAATTTGGCAGTCAAGTTTTTGTGGTTATAGGTGGCGGCACCACTTTAGTTGGTGACCCAAGTGGTAAGAATAAAGAAAGACCAATTTTATCAATTGATGAAATTAATCAGAATGTTGATAAAATTCAATCGCAAATTCAAAACATTTTTCGTCATAACGACTTTCAATTGTTAAATAATTATCATTGGTTAAAGGATTTAAAATTTTTAGATTTTTTAAGAGATTTTGGTAAGTATATTAATGTCAATGAATTATTAGACAGAGAATTTATAGCCCAACGATTAAGTGATAATTCTGAAGGCATATCTTTTGCTGAATTTAGTTATGCAAACATTCAAGCATACGATTATTTTTGGTTAAATCAAAAGTACCAAATTGATCTACAAATTGGTGGTTCTGATCAGTGGGGAAATATTTTATCGGGTGTTAATTTAATTAAAAGAATTAAATCTAAAACAGTTCAGGCTATGACGTTACCATTGTTGATTAATCAAAAAACTGGTGTTAAATTTGGTAAAAGTGAGGCTGGGGCAGTTTGGTTAGACGAAACAAAGACATCTGTTTTAGATTTTTATCAATTTTTTATTAATGTAGTTGACGAACAAATTGATCAGTTATTGAAGTTCTATACATTTTATTCCGATGACGAAATTAAAGAGATAATCAAACAACATTTAAAAGATCCATCAAAAAGATATGGCCAGCAAATTTTGGCTGAATCGGTTACTAAATTAATTCATGGTTCACAAAAGACTGAGGCCGTTATTTTAGTGTCAGATATTCTAACTGGTAAAAAATTATTAAAAAACTTAACTCAGCCTGAATTGAATCTTTTAAAGAAAGAAATTAAAACCTTTAATTTTCGTCAAGGATTATCTGTGTTTGATGTTTTGATTGATTCTGGATTAATTAAATCAAAAACTGAAGGCAAAAAATTATTGCAAGCAGGAGCTATTTCATTAAATTTTGAAGTTGTTAAGGATGATATTCTACAGTCCAATCAGGCGATTAATCATGTTATGATTATACGGAAGGGTAAAGCATTTAAAGACAGTGTTGTTGTAATTGTTGATTAGTTTATTTTAAAATGATTCGGTATACTTAATATTTATGAAAAATACACACCAAAATAATGTTCGCAACGATCAATATAACGATGAATCTTATAATTATCAACACTATTGGATTTCTCGGAATTATGAAAATCAGGCTGAAAATATTGCTATTAACCGATTATTAAAAAATAAATATTTTGATCTAGCCGTAGATATTGGAGGCGGATATGGTCGATTAGCAGTTTTATTAGAAAAATATGCTAATAAAGTTTATTTAACCGATCCATCTAAACGACAATTACAGTTGGCTAGTACATTTTTATTAGATCACGACAAGATTAAAAAAAAGATTATGTCAGCTTCTAAATTAGATTTTACAGATTCTAGTGTTGATTTGGTTAATATGGTTAGAGTTATGCATCATATCTATGATCCAAAACAAGACTTTAAAGAAATTTATCGTATTTTAAAACCCGGTGGTATAGCTATTATAGAAATGGCTAATTATGATCATTTCGTCCATCGAGTCAAGTTTTTTCTACAGTTTAAGAAATTACCAACTCTTCCAGTTGATATTCGTTCAGTTGAAAATCGTAAAAACGGTGAAATTTTATTCGTTAATCATAATCCTGAAACTGTAAAACAACAATTAATTAACACTGGTTTTATTGTTGAAGATGTTTTATCGGTTTCAAATTTAAGAAATAGTTTAATTAAAAAAGTTGTCCCACTAAATGTTTTACTTGCAATTGAAGCTAAATTACAGAAAATTTTAAGTAAGATTTATTTTGGGCCAAGCATCTTTTTTTTAGTCAAAAAACCATAGAAAATGTCTAGTGACTTGTCTATCAATGATTTGATAAGTAATCTAAACGGTGTTGGACCTATTCAGCGTACTAAATTTGAATCAATCAATATTTTTTCAATTTTAGATTTAATCTATTATTTTCCAAGAAAGTACATTGATTATTCTAATCTAGTGTCTATTAACGATTTAACACCAGGTGATGTTTGTTTTAAGGCCACTATTGATAAGGTTTGTGGACGATATTCAAAACGTGGTCTGCACATAACCGAAGCGGTCGCCTATGATCAAACCGGTTCGGTAAAATTAATTTGGTTTAATCAGCCATATCGTAAACAAACCATTAAACATGATGTTGTATATTTAATTAACGGTAAATTTAATTTATTCTCTGGTCGTCTGTTAGTGAATAATCCTTCTTTGGAATTAATGTCAGATTTTCCAGTTAATTCCGCTAGAATTATACCAATTTATTCAGCTACTAAGTTAATTTCTTCTAAAACAATTCGTCAAACGATGGCCACTATTTTTAAGAATGATTTGCAGTTACCTGAATCTCTACCAAAAGAGACTTTAAGTAAACTTCAATTAATGAGTTTAAAACAAGCTTTATATGAAGTTCATTTTCCCAAATCGTTTGATTCTTTAGAAAAAGCTAAATATCGGATTGCTTTTGATGAGGTCTTAGTTTTATTCTTGGCAGCTAGGATTAATAAGAAAAACTTAGCTAAAGAACATGCTTTAAAAATTGATGTGAATATTGACCTAGTAAAGAATTTTATCCAAACATTGAATTTTAAACTAACTAATTCACAACGTCAAATTATTTGGCAAATATTATTAGATTTTCAAAAAGATTATCCCATGAATCGTTTGGTTCAAGGTGATGTGGGTTCAGGTAAAACTATTGTTGCCTTAGTGGCTAGCTTAAATTTTTTAACTAACAACTTTCAAGTTTGTTTTATTGCGCCGACTGAAGTTTTAGCAATTCAACATTATCATACTATTACTGAATTGTTAAAAGCTGTTCATTTAGACGATCAAGTTATTTTGTTGACCGGTTCTACTAGTCCATCATCAAAAATTAAAATCAAAGATCAGATTGGTCATAATGAAGTTAAATTTATTATTGGTACCCACGCTTTATTGCAAGAAGATGTTAAGTTTAGTAATTTAGCGCTCATTATTGTTGATGAACAACACAGGTTTGGTGTTAAACAACGTCAAGCTATTCAAAACAAGACATCATATCAACCACATCTACTGGCTTTATCAGCAACACCGATTCCAAGGAGTTTAGCCTTAACTTTGTTTGGTGAACTATCAATTTCAAGATTAAAAGATAAGCCAATAAATCGTCATCCAATTATAACCGAAGTCATTCCTGAAAGTAATATTGAATTAGTCTATCAAACTATTAGACAAAAAGTTAATAATAATGAACAGGTTTTTATTGTTTGTCCAGCTATAACTAGTGATAATTTTTTTAAAGGTAAAAGTGTCGAATTTATTTATCAAGAACTTAAAGAGCAAGTTTTTTCTGATTTAAATTTAGGATTAATTCATGGTCAATTAAAGTCTAAAGTTAAAAATGAAGTTATGCAAAAATTTATCGATCATAAGATAGATATTTTAGTGGCAACTACGGTTATTGAAGTTGGTGTTGACGTACCTAATGCTACGGTAATGGTAATTTTTGACGCCGATCAATTTGGCTTAGCTCAAATACATCAATTAAGGGGTAGAGTTGGACGAGGTGAAAAGACTGGATATTGCTTTTTGGTCGGAGAACGCAATATTAAGCAAAACGCCCGGATTAAAATTTTAGAGAAGAGTAGTGACGGATTTTATTTAGCGGAAGAGGATTTTAGGATTAGAGGAGCCGGTTCAATTTACGGCGAAAACCAACATGGAGCCTTAGATTTAAAATTTGCAAATTTAGACGATAAAAAATTATTAGATAAAGCTCGGATTGAAAGCCAAAAAATTTTTAAATCAGATCCAGAATTGATACAATATAAGATAATTAAAGACAAAATAGAAAAATTAAATAATATTTCTTTACTTAATTAAAATCATGTATTCAGGCACAACTATTACAAATCATTCTGGCAATCTTATCGGTGTGCATCAAAAAATCGATAAATTAGCTCGTCGTAATCTGGGCATTATGTTACCCAATAATAATTTTCCCACTATTAAAAATATTTTACATTTTGAAGGTTCTAATGGGCCAGACGCTATTAAAAGAAAAAGTCCTTCTAAAAACGAGCCGTGGCATTTTTTAGCACCGTATGATTTGAGTGATGATAAATTATTAATTACGATTGAATATCATTTTAATAATTTAATAAAAGCTTTAAAAGATAAAAATTTAGAAAGATCATCATTTGAGGCGGCTTGGTTGTCTCATGCTATGGTTGACGGTTTAACCCCAGCTCATCATTATCCTTATGAAGAAAAACTAAGTGAATTGAGAAATGGTGAAGGTATTGAAACTAGAACTAATATAAAAAAAAGATTAATTATGTCTGGTGAAAAAAAATCTGAAATTATTCAAAATAATTGGAAGATGTGGGGTCCAAAAGGATTGTTTATAACTCATCTTGGTTTTGAGATTGGAGTAGCAAGTATTATGGCGCCACTCAAATTTAAACAAACAATTCCCAGTCAACAAGAAATTGATCTTTTTAATATTGGCATAGATCAGTGGTATCGTCAGATTGCTCAGGAAGTAGCTTCATTAAATTTGTATGATGATTTTTACAAAATGGGTTGGACAATTTCTTTAACAAAAAAAATTAAAAAATTTTTAGCACCCACCCTTATTAAATGTATTACTGTTGTTTGGTATCAAGCAGCCTTACAGTCTACTGAGCTTAAAGTGTAGTCATTATTTGAATATTTATAAAAATATTGTATAATAAATTAATGTTAAATTTACGAGATGGTCAATTTGGTCCTAATTTTAATCAGGTTAATTTGAATTTAGAGGATGCACAGCATGAAATTATTGATTGGCAAGGTGATGCTGATTCAATCTTGGCATCAAACTCAGAAGTTCACAAAATACATAATGGTAGGGTTAATAATATTTTAGCTTTCGATAATTCATTTGTCGATGCTAGCGAATGTTGTGTTAGCAATAATCTTTACTCTGAAAAAAGTGTTATCTTTGCAACAGGTAAATTCAATGAGATTTATTGCTATGATTCATCTTTAGTCGTTATTAAAGGAGAATTTATTAGAGCAGATGTTAGTCAGGGTAGTCAATTAATATGTATTTTTGATCAAGAAGTTAATAGTATCAACGTTAATTTCGATCAATCAAGTGAAGTTGTAGTGATTTATGATGCTAGTCAAAATTTTGAATATGCTGATAAGAAAATTTTATCTAGTTTAGAAACAAATAAAGTTAAGCTTATTCGTTATGATGAGCTTAATCAACCTTCGAATAATTATTTACAAATGATTGCTGAAAGATTCAGAATTAATAAAACTTCTTTGTTATAATAGATTGATATGAGCCAAACTCAACTTTCTAAAAATCCATATAAAGGTGCTAGAGATTTTTATCCGGAAGACAAAAGAATTTTAAGATATATTTTTGATTGCTGGATTAGAGTTGTAGAAAGTTATGGCTACGAACAATACGATGCGCCTTTATTAGAAGATTTAGCTATATATACCGCTAAAAGTGGACAGGAAATTATTAATGAACAAACATATTCATTGGTTGATAAAGCTGGACGAAAATTAGCTATCAGACCAGAAATGACTCCGTCGGTTACTCGCATGGTGGCCAAAAAAAGGCAAGAGTTGATTTATCCTTTGAGGCTTTATTCTATACCAAATTTATGGCGGTATGAAAGACAACAAAAAGGACGTTTTAGAGAACATTGGCAGTTGAATGTTGATTTATTTTCAGATGACATAGAATCAGCTAACTTTGAAATTCTTGAAGTTTCCGATAAAATTTTTAAATCCTTCAAGGCTAGTCGTAAAATGTATCAATTTCATGTTAATGATAGGAGTTTAACAGATTATTTTTTAAAAGATTATTTAAAGTTAAATGAGTCGCAATCTTTTCGGGTTATTAAACTAATTGATCGTTTTCATAAGTTGGATTTAGATGATTTTATTAACCAGCTTGATTTAATTTTATCTGACCAACAAAAACAAAATCAAACAATCGAAAAGTTGTTAGAAATTTTAAATAATAAAAATCCTGATAAATTGCCTAAAATTTTATTGAATGAAGAGATTGTAAAGAATTTTATTAAATTTTTTCAAGTCTTAAAAGCTAATTTTACAAATCTTGAATTTGATTCAACTATAGTCAGAGGATTTGATTATTATACGGGTTTTGTTTTTGAAGTTTACGATACTGATCCTGAGAATAATCGATCGATGATGGGTGGTGGTCGCTATGATAATTTACTAAAAATTTTTGATGTACCACCTATACCTACTATTGGTTTTGGATTAGGTGATGCCACTATGATAAATTTTATTTTAAGTCATGGCCTTCTACCTAATTTAAGTGTTGAAACTGATCTTTTTTATGTTAATTTAAGCCAAACTAATTTATTTGATAGGACTATCATTAATTACTTAAGGGATCAAGGAATAAGAGTTTATGAGGTTCAAAACAATCAAAAATTAGCTCATCAAATCAAAAAAGCTCTTAAAAAACATGTTCCATTTTTTATGGCCGTTGGTGAAGATGAAATTTCTAGTCGAAGATTTAAGTTGAAAAATCTAATTACTTCTCAAGAGCTTGAACTATCCCTTGAAGGAGTTGTTGAAACTATTCGTCAAAATCAAGCTTCAAAATTTTGAACTTTATGACAGAAAATGATAAAGTACTCAAGATGAATATAAAAACTACCACCAATAGCCCCACCAATGTCACGATTAATGTCAGTGTCGATCAAGAAGTATTAACTAAAAATTATCACGCAGTTTTATCTCAATTAAAAAAGAATTTAAATTTACCTGGTTTTAGAAAAGGCATGGTTCCTGATGAAATTGCATTAAAAAATATCGATCCTAAGACTTTAGAAAATGAATTTTTGAATCAGACTGTCGAACAGATCTACATTGGTGCTGTCGCCGAGTCAAAGATAAATCCTATCATGCAACCAAAAGTTAATTTAAAAAAATTTGTTCCTTATAGTCAATTAGAATTATCTTTCGAGGTTGATGTCATTAGTCAAATTGACTTACCGGCTTTAGATGATATTAAGGTTAATATATCTAAAAATAAAATTAGTGAAAAAGAACTTAATGACGCTATCAAAGATTTTCAATTTAATATCGCTGAACGTCAACCTAAAACTACTGAAGTTGCTACTGGTGACGAGGTTGAGATTAATTTTAAGGGTTTCGATCAAAAAAATGAACCTATTGTTGGAGCTCAAGCAGAGCACTATTTTTTAATAGTTGGATCTAATAAATTTATACCAGGATTTGAAGAACAACTAATAGGCTTAAAGATCAATGAAGAAAAAACATTTCAAATTAAATTTCCAAAAGATTATTTTGAACCAAGTCTCAAAAATCAGGAAGTTAGATTTGAGGTTAAGGTTTTGGCTATTAATAAATTAATATTGCCAAAAGTTGATGACGAATTAGCTCAAAAAGCTGGACAATTTAAAACAATTGATGAATTTAAAAAAGCTTTATCTGATCGATTATTAATAGATAAAGATGATCAATCACGTCAAAAATTAGAAACAGATATAGTGGAAGAATTATTGGCTAAGACTCAAATTAGTTTGCCGGATAATTTGATTGATTTAGAAATAAAAAACTATATGAAAGATCTGGAAAAACAGTTACAATCAAAGAATCAAACTGTTGATGAATTCTTAAAAGAACAAGGTTTAAGTTTAGAGGAATATACCGACGATAGAAAAAAAATGATTATACGTCAAATTAAAACAGGTATCATATTATCTGAATTGGCTCAAAAAAATAAAATTAGTGTTTCAGATCAAGAATTTGATCAGCAAATAACTGCATTAAAAAGTAACTACCAGAACGATCCTGCTATGATGGAACAGTTTAATAACCCCGATAATTTAAGAGACTTAAGAAATCGTATGCTGATTGAAAAAGTTTTGAACTATTTAATTGAAAATATTCAATCTCAGCACTCTTGACATGCGAGTGCTAATTATTTAAAATGAACGAATGGATAAAAGAAGTTCAGTGTTAGTGCCTACAGTAATTGAAAATGAAGGACGTTATGAACGTGCTTATGATATTTACTCTCGCTTATTAAAAGAAAGAATCATATTCTTAAGTGGTGAAGTCAATGAAACTACAGCTAATTTAATCGTAGCTCAATTATTGTTTTTACAAGCTGAAAGTTCAACTAAAGACATTTCAATTTACATCAATAGTCCAGGTGGTTTTGTCTATGATGCTTTTGCTATTTACGATACTATGAAATTCATTAAGAACGATATTCAGACTGTTGGTATTGGCGTCCAAGCTTCTGCAGCAGCTTTTATTCTAAGTTCTGGCACAAAAGGCAAACGATTTTTATTACCAAATGCTACAGTTATGATTCATCAACCAAGTTCTGGTACTAGTGGCAAAGTAACTGATCAAGAAATTGATTTGCAAGAAAGCCTAAGAATTAAACATTTATTAGAATCTATTATTGCCGAAAACACATCTCAACCGATTGAAAGGGTTCATGCTGATATGGAAAGAGACAAATGGTTGACTTCACAAGAAGCTAAAGATTACGGTATTGTTGATCAAATTATTACTAAACTAGATAGTAAGTCTGCTAAAACAAAATAATATTTGACATTTTATTATTTATTTATAACAATATAAATTAAGAAGTAGTGTAAGTTAGGTCTTGTTTTGATTTGCTTAGTGGTCTTCGTGGTTTTATAACATCTACAAATTAATATTGAGGCTAGTTTTAAAAGAAGGGCTATTTTACTTATGGCAAAAGGAACTTTGCAAATAAAAAATAAAAATGAGCGTGTTTATTTTACTAAAAAAGATCAGTTTGTTGAAATTCCTAATTTAATTGAGCATCAAAATAAATCATTTGATTGGTTGGTTAAAGATGGCTTAAATGAAATTTTTGCTGAAATTAATCCAATTGAGGATTATACCGGGACTAAATTAACATTATCTTTTATTGATTACCATTTTGGGGATCCGAAAATCAGTGAATTTGAAGCTAAAGAAAATAATGTTACCTATGAAGCTCCCTTATTTTCTAATGTTCAATTAGTTAATAAAATTACCGGAGAAGTTAAAACTCAAGAAATTTATCTTGGTGATTATCCCTGGATGACAGATCGTGGAACTTTTATTATTAATGGCGCAGAAAGAGTTGTTGTCTCTCAATTAATTAGATCATCGGGTGTTTTTTTTACAGCTGAAAGACACGGTATCAATAACCTCTATGGCGCTAAAGTTATTCCTAGTCGAGGTGCTTGGCTTGAGTTTGAAACTGCTGCCAATAACGCAATTTTTGTTAAAATTGATCGGAAAAGAAAAATAGTCATTACAACGCTTTTGAAAGCTTTAGGTTTGAGTGAAGCCGATATCAAAGAAGCTTTTAAACATGTCGATAATCAAAAAATTAATTACATTGATAGTTCTTTATCTAAAGATACTACAAAAGGTCAAAATGAAGCTTTGATAGACGTTTATCGTAAGCTAAGGCCAGGAGATTTAGTTACTATCGATAATGCAAAAAAATCAATCGAAAACATGCTTTTTAATTTTAAGCGTTTTGATTTTGGTTCTGTTGGACGCTATAAGATTAATAAAAGATTAAATCTTGAAGTTCCTAATGACATTGAGAATCGAATTATTCGGATCGAAGATATTGTCGCTATTATAGCTGAGGTTATTCGTTTGAATAATACCCAAGAAGACCCAGACGATATAGATAGTTTAGCTAATCGACGGATTAAATTAGTTGGTGAATTAGTCCAACGACAATTTCGAATTGGTTTAATTCGTATGGAACGGAATATTCAAGATAGGATGTCTCTATCTGACATAGAAACTGTTACACCTTCTCAGCTCATTAATGCTCGACCAGTGGTTGCTTCAGTGCGAGAATTCTTTGCTAGTTCTCAACTTAGTCAATTTATGGAACAGACTAACCCTATAGCTGAATTAGCTACTAAACGACGTTTAAGTTCGATGGGTCCTGGTGGGTTAAATCGAGAGCGAGCTGGTTTTGATGTTCGAGATGCTCACGCTACTCACTATGGTCGAATTTGTGCCGTTGAAACTCCAGAAGGTGCAAATATTGGTTTAGTACTTAATATGTCTATTTATACAAAAGTTAATCAATACGGCTTTTTAGAAACTCCATATAGAAAAGTAGTTAATGCTTTGCCAACTGATCAATTATTAGGTGAAATAAGTGCTATTAATTATGAAGATAAAGACGGTAAAGTAGTTGTTAAAAAAGATAAAACTATTACTAAAGATGATATTGAAAAATTGAAAAAAATAACAGATCGATTGACTTGGCCAATTAAAGCTCGAGTTACTGATCAAATTGAATATCTTGACGCCGATCAAGAAGCTTCGGTGGTTATAGCCGGTATTGGTGCTGAACTAGACGATAAAGGCTATTTTAAGGATGAAAGAGTCAGTGCTAGGATTAATCTAAAAGCCGGTGAAGCCAATGCTAACGACGTTAATTATATTGACGCAGCGCATAATCAAATTATCGGTTCAACTGCTGGTTTGGTACCTTTTGTTGAAAAAAACCAAGTTTTAAGATCTTTAATGGGTAGTAACCAACAAAGACAAGCTATTCCATTGATTAAACCTGAAAGTCCAACTGTTGGGACGGGCTTAGAGGAGATTGTAGCTAAGAATTCTGGTCAAATTATTTTTGCTGAAGAAGACGGTGAAGTTATTGAGGCTAATGCTCAACAAGTTGTCGTCAGATACAAGAATCATACCAAAACTTATCATCCACAAAGATTTGTCAGAAGTAACAAGGGTACCAGTATTAACCAGAAAGTTATTATTAAAACTGGCCAGAAAGTTACTAAGGGTCAACCAATGATTGAAGGTATGTCAATCCAAAATGGCGAGTTAGCTTTAGGAAAAGATTTGTTGGTTGCCTTTATGTCGTGGGGTGGTTACAACTTTGAAGATGCGATGATTATTAGTCGCCGATTAGTTGAAGACGATTCTTTAACATCAATTCATATTATTGATTTTATGGTTGAAGTTAGAGAAACAAAATTGGGTCCTGAAATCGTCACCCGAGATATTCCTAATGTTTCAGAGGAATCACTTAGACATCTTGACGAAGATGGTATCGTTAGAATCGGCGCAGAAGTTCATCCTGGCGATATTTTGATTGGTAAAATTACTCCAAAAGGTGAACAAGAGTTAAGTTCAGAAGAAAGACTTCTAAGAGCAATTTTTGGTGAAAAAGCTAAAGAAGTAAGAGATACTTCTCAGCGAATGAGTAACGGTAAACACGGTAAAGTTGTTGGTGTTAAAGTTTATTCCAAAGAAAATGGTCATGAATTAAAGACCGGTGTGATTAAACAGATTAAAGTTTTTGTTGCCCAAATGCGTAAAATATCTGTTGGTGATAAAATGGGTGGTCGTCACGGCAATAAGGGTGTCATTGCTCGAATTTTACCAGTTGAAGATATGCCATTTTTGGAAGATGGTACTCCTATAGATATTATTTTAAATCCACTAGGTGTGCCTTCTCGCATGAACTTAGGTCAGCTTTTCGAGACTAATCTTGGTATGGCGGCTAAGGCTCTAGGTATTAAAGTTGCTACACCTTCTTTTAACGGTGTTCCGCTTGAAAAAATTCAAGATTTACTTGATGAAGCTGGTTTATCAAGAGATGGTAAGCAACAACTTTATGACGGTTTAACCGGTGAAGCTTTTGAAGAGAGAACTACAGTCGGTGTTATGTACATGATTAAATTAGATCACATGGTAGTCGATAAGATTCATGCTCGTTCGACTGGACCATACACAATGGTGACTCAGCAACCACTTGGTGGTAAGGCACAAAATGGAGGACAACGTTTTGGCGAGATGGAAGTTTGGGCACTTGAGGCTTATGGAGCTAGTAATATTCTTCAAGAGATGTTGACCATTAAATCAGACGATGTTTATGGAAGATCTAAGGCTTATGAATCAATCATTAAACAGACGGCAATTATTGGTCCTAAAGTACCGGAAAGTTTTAACGTTTTAGTTAAAGAATTACAAGGCTTAGGCTTAAAGGTTGATTTAATTAATTCAAATAGTGTGATTGATGCTGAAGAAGTTCTTGCAACAGCTATTCATAAAGAAGCAATTCATCCGTCAAAAATTGATATGCCCGTTAGTGAAATTTCTGATATTGACGTAACCAGTGATATTCCTGGTGATGATTATTCTCTAGTTGATCTTGATGATGATTTAAGTTCAAACGATAGCGTACTATCAACAACAGTAACCGATGATGATTTAAAAGATCAGGAAGAGGAGATTTCTAATGAGGATTAGTTATAATAATAATTCAATCGATATTACTAATTTTGATGCCGTTAAATTAGCTGTAGCTGGACCGGCCGATATTTTAGATTGGAGCTATGGAGAAGTCACTAAACCAGAAACCATTAATTATCGCACACAAAAACCAGAAAGAGATGGTTTGTTTTGTGAAAGAATTTTTGGTCCTGTTAAAGATATTAACCCACACGATAGTAAGTTTAAAGGTATTCGTAGCCGCGAAGCTGCTGTTGATAAAAATGGTGAATTAGTCACCAAATCTATTGTTAGACGCGAAAGAATGGGTCATATTAGCTTAGCTGTACCCGTTGCTCATATTTGGTTCTTAAGAGGAACTCCTAGTGCTATTGGATTATTACTAGGAATGACTGTTAAAAATTTGGAACGAGTAACCTATTTTGCTAGTTATATTATCAAGGATGTTGATGTCCAAAAACGAGATCAGATATTAGAAGATAAAGAAGCTGAATTTGAGGCTGCTAAAGAAGCTATTAAATTAAGATATGAAAAAGAAGCCGAGGCTGATGGAGCTAACGTCAAATCTTTAGCTACAGCACAGACTAAAGAACTAGAAAATCTAACTAAAGAATTTGAAATTTTTAAAAATCAAATTACTGCTTTAGAAAAACTGAATTTAATTAATGAGAATGATTACCGTAATCTAAGTGATGATTTGAGAAGTCTAGTTAAAGTTGGTATGGGCGGTTCAACTATTAAAGATTTATTAGATGAAATTAAACTGGAAGATTTAATTAAAGAGTTAAATAAAGAAACTGAAGAATCAAAAGGTCAACGAAAAAAGAAATTAATGAAAAGATTAAGATTGATTGAAAATATGAATAAAGCCAATATTCAGCCCGGATCTCTCTGTATTTCAGTCTTACCAGTCATCCCACCGGATTTAAGACCAATGGTTCAGTTAACAGGTGGAAGATTTGCAACCAGTGATTTAAACGATCTTTATCGTCGAATCATTAATCGTAACAATCGACTTAAAAAATTGATTGATTTAAATGCGCCAGAAGTTATTCGACGCAACGAGCAGAGAATGTTACAGGAAGCTGTTGATGCTTTAATTGATAATAACAGTAATAGAAACGGTAAAGCCGTGGCTACTACTGGTCAAAGACGTAAATTAAAGAGTTTGTCGGATTTATTGAAGGGTAAACAGGGTCGTTTTAGACAGAATTTACTAGGTAAAAGAGTTGACTATTCTGGTCGATCAGTTATTGTATCTGGGCCTAATCTTAATATTGATCAATGTGGTTTACCTAAAATGATGGCTCTTGAATTATTTAAACCTTTCGTTATTGGTGAATTGATTGCTAGAGATTTAGCTCATAATATTAGAAGTGCTACACGTTTAATTGAAAGTAGTGATAATGTTGTTTGGGATGCTTTAGATGAAGTGATTCAGAATAAATATGTTCTTTTGAACCGAGCACCGAGCTTACATCGTTTAAGCGTTCAAGCTTTTCAACCAGTTTTAATTGAAGGTCGAGCTATTCAGCTTCACCCCTTAGTTTGTAAGGGTTTTAATGCTGATTTTGATGGTGACCAAATGGCCGTACATTTACCATTAAGTCAAGAAGCTCAAGATGAAGCTAAAGAAATCATGACTCCGAGACATAATTTGTTAAAACCAGCTGACGGTACATCTATGCTTCACATTGAACAAGATATTGTTTTGGGTTGTTATTATCTTACTTTTAATGATAAAAGAATTGACACAAAAACAGTCCATACCTTTATGTCTTTAGATGAAGCAATTTTTGCGTACGACAAGCATTTAATTAAATTACAATCTACAATTAGAATACCGTTTAGAAATAAGATTCAACAATCTACCCTTGGTCGTTTTATTTTTAATGAAATTTTTCCAGATGACTTTCCTTTTCAAGATACCGAAATGACTAAAAAACAATTACAATCAGTTGTTTTAAAGTTTTATCAACGATATGGTCAAGAAAAAACTGCTGAAATTGCTGACACTCTAAAAGAATTAGGTTTTAGATATGCTACAGTTTCTGGTCTTTCGATTGGCACAAAAGACTTTATCTCTATGAACGGTCTAAATGAATTATTGGTTGAAGGTAATGAAAAAACTGCTGAAATTGCTGATCAGTATTTAAATGGTTTTATTGCTGAAGAAGAAAGACACCGATTAGTCATTGAAGCTTGGAAGAGTGTTGATAACAAAGTTCAAGATTTAGTTGTTGATCAAGTACAAAATATCAATTCGACTATGGCAATTGCTATTAATTCTGGCGCTAGAGGTGATGTTTCTCAAATGAAAAAAGCCGTTGGAATTTTGGGAATGTTTTCTGACGCTTCCGGTAATCCGATTGAATTACCGGTAAAATCAAACTATATGCAGGGTCTAGATCCTCTTGAGTATTTTACGGGTACAAGAGGAAATCGTAAGTCGTTAATTGACATTGCTTTAAAAACTGCTGATGCTGGTTATTTGACTCGACGATTAGTCGATGTCAGCCAAGATGTTTTTACTGTTGATGATGACGAAGTGACCGATAATGGATTTACGGTTTATCGAGAAGATGCAGAATATATTAATGTTAGTTTCGCTTCGAAACTTACTGGTAGATTTGCAGCCGAAAAAGTCAAGGATTATGTTGAAGTTGATCAGTTAATTACTGATGAAATTGCTGAAGCGATTGATTCTGATAGTAAAGTGGTTTCGGTCAAAATTAAAAGTGTTTTAAGTTGTACGAATGTAACAGGAGTTCCTGTTAAATCTTACGGAATTGATCCAGGAACCGGTAAATTAGTTGAAAATCATAGTCCAATTGGCGTGATTGCGGCTCAAAGTATTGGTGAACCAGGTACTCAGTTAAGCTTAGATAGTAAGCATAGAGCTGGTTCTATTTTACAAGACGACACAGCTCAAGGTTTATCTCGTATTGAAGAGTTATTTGAAGCTCGTAATCCAAAAGGTCAAGCTTTATTGTCTGAAATTGATGGTTTGGTAAGTGTTAGGGAAGATAGCAATAATTATATTCTTCATATTACGGCTAAAGACATTAAACCAATAAAATATACTCTAGGTGAACGCAAACCATTGATTGCCGATAATTCTGAGGTTGTTTCTGGAGATATTTTAGCTTGTTTAGAAGATGGTTCAGACAAGATTGTTGCTCCATTAAACGGTCAAGTCGAAATTGATGGTAATAAGATTATTCTTAGACCTTTCCAACAGAATGTTTTAAAATACGAAATTCCGACTTTTCGAAAATTATTAGTTGAAGATGGTCAATCAGTTCAAGCTGGTCAAAAATTATCCGCTGGATCAGTTAATTTGCAAGACTTACTACGATTACAGGGTGTTGAAGCAACTCAACGATATATCATGAACGAAGTTTTGTTAATTTTTGCTGGACAGGGTCAAAATATTGCACCAAAACATTTAGAGATTATTGTCAGACAAATGTTCTCTAGAGTTCAAATTGAGGACCCGGGTGAATCGGAATTTGTAATCGGAGATGTTGTTTCTAAATTAGCGGTTCATGAAGCTAATCTTGAACTAATTAAAAACAATAAAAAACCAGCCGTCGTTAACCAACTATTGTTAGGAATTACTAAAGCTAGTTTGAGTACGGATTCGTTTTTGTCAGCTGCTTCATTCCAGGATACAACTAGAGTTTTGATTACAGCCGCAACTAGTGGTAAGGTTGATAAATTATTTGGTTTGAAAGAAAATGTTATACTTGGTCGAAAAATACCTGTCGGTACAGGCTATAAAGCCAGTGATAAAAATGAGGTTGAAAATATTGATTAATTCTGTTAATCTAAATTGAATATTTTAAACATTATCTAATAATATTAAGAAATTAAGTTTCATCAATAGGAGTTACATGCCAACCATTAATCAATTAGTCCGAAAACCTAGAGTTAAGATTAGCCAGAAAACTAAATCTCCAGCTCTTTTGAGAGTAACCAATAATTTAAAAACCATAAATTACGATAAACACTCACCATTTAAAAGAGGTGTTTGTGTTAGGGTTACAACCAAAACTCCTAAGAAACCAAACTCAGCATTACGTAAGGTGGCTAGAGTGAGATTAACTAATGGTTATGAAGTATGGGCTTATATTGGTGGTGAAGGTCATAATTTACAAGAACATGCAGTTGTTTTAGTTAGAGGTGGTCGAGTTAAAGATTTACCAGGTGTTAGATATCATATAGTAAGAGGTTCATTAGATCTTCAAGGGGTTAATGATCGTAAACAAGGTCGTTCTAAGTATGGTACTTCTAAGGAGAAAAAGTAGATGCCGCGTAAAAAAAACAAATCATTAATTCGACCAATTAGACCGGATCGTATTTATAATGATGTTAAGGTTCAACGCTTAATCAATCGTGTTATGCTTGAAGGTAAAAAAAGTTTAGCCGAAAATTTAGTTTATAAGAGTCTTGAATTATCAGCTAAAAAGTTAAAGGTAGATAACCCATTTGATGTTTTTGCTCAAGCGATGAAAAATATTGAACCGCACGTCGAAACTCGCTCTAGAAGAATTGGTGGAGCTAATTATCAGATACCATTTGAAGTTAACCCTCAAAGAAAAACACATCTAACTATTATGTGGTTTGTTGCAGCTTTTAGAGCTCGAAAAGGCACTAATAGTATCGAAGCGATGTCTGCAGAATTTTGCGATGCTTACAATAATCAAGGAGCTGCAGTCAAAAAGAAAGAAGATACTCATAAAATGGCCGAAGCTAATCGGGCTTTTGCTCATTTTGCACGTATGTCTTAAACAAAAAATAATAATTTAATAGGAAATTTATGGCTGAAAAAAAATATCAAATTGATAAACTACGTAATATTGGTATTATTGCTCATATTGACGCCGGTAAGACAACTACTACCGAAGGTATTTTATATCGAACGGGCTTAAAGCATAAAATTGGTGCTGTTCATGAAGGTGAAACTACAACTGACTGGATGGCTCAAGAACGCGAGAGAGGCATTACTATTGTTTCAGCTGCTGTAACTTGTTATTGGAAAGACCATCAAATTAATATTATTGATACTCCTGGACATATCGATTTTACGGTTGAAGTGGAACGTTCTTTAAGAGTATTAGATGGAGCTTGTGTTGTTTTTGATGGTAAAATGGGTGTTGAAAGTCAATCCGAAACTGTTTGGCGACAAGCTGATAAATATTCTGTACCAAGGATTTGTTTTATTAACAAGATTAATCAAACTGGTGGAGATTTCTATAAATCATTAGAATCAATTCACGCTCGTTTATCTAAAAGAGCCTTTCCAATTCATTTACCGATTGGTTTTGAACAATCAATTAATGGTGTAGTTGATTTGATCACTATGAAAGCCTATACATATAATAATTTTACTGACCACGAGTTAAAGGTTGGAGAAATTCCGGCCGATATGTTAGACGAAGCTAAAAAATATCGATCATTATTAATTGAAAATGCTGTTAGTGAAGACGAGTCAATGTTAGAAAGATATTTCGAAGTTGGTGAAGATGGTTTAAGTGAAGAAGAAATTCGTCATGCAGTTCGACAAGCTGTTTTAAACGGTAAATTTTATGTTGTCACCGGTGGTGATGGTCGAGGTGTTATCGTTGAGAAATTATTAGATAGTGTGGTTGATTTTTTGCCGAGTCCCCTTGATAAACAATCAACATGGGGTGTTAATCCTAAAGATTTATCAGAGATTGAACGTAAACCTGATATCAATCAACCATTCGCTGCTTTAGCTTTTAAAATTGCCACCGACCCTTTTGTCGGAAAATTAGCTTATTTTAGAGTTTATTCCGGTAAAATATTAGCTGGTAGTTATATTCTTAATTCCTCAACGGGTGAAAAAGAACGGGTTGGTCGTATTGTTAGAATGCAAGCTGATAAACGTGAAGACGTCAATGAAGTTGTAGCTGGTGATATTGCTGCCATAGTTGGTTTGAAGGGCACTACAACCGGTAATACCCTCTGTGAACTAACTCATCCAATTTTGTTAGAAAGTATTAAGTTTCCTGAGCCACCTGTTTCAATTGCGATTGAACCTAAAACTAAAGCCGACCAAGAAAAAATGAGTTTAGCTCTGCAACGTTTAGCTGAGGAAGATCCAACCTTTAAAATTAACGTTAATGAAGAAACCGGACAAACTATCTTAAATGGTATGGGTGAATTACACTTAGAAATACTGGTTGATAGAATGAAACGAGAATTTTCAGTTGAAGCTAACATTGGTCAACCTCAAGTAGCTTATAGAGAGACAATTAAAAAATCTAATGTTGAGGTTCAAGGTAAATTTATTCGACAATCTGGTGGTCGTGGTCAATATGGTGACGTTTGGTTACGTTTATCACCCAACGAACAAGGAGCCGGCTTTAAGTTTATTAACTCTATTAAGGGTGGTGTTGTACCGGCTGAATATATTAAACCAGTTGAGCAAGGTATTAAAGAAGCTATGAATAATGGCGTATTAGCTGGTTATCCAGTTGTTGATATTGTAGCCGAATTGTATGATGGATCTTATCATGATGTCGATTCGTCTGAATTAGCTTTTAAGATTGCTGGTTCGATGGCTTTGACTAGTGGCGTTAAAAATGCTTCACCTATTTTGTTGGAACCAGTTATGAAAATTGTAGTCGTTACACCAGAACAATTTATGGGTGATGTAATTGGTGACTTGAATAGTAAGCGTGGTCGCGTTGAGTCCATGGAGGATTTAAATAGTGGTATTAAGGAAATTACTGCTTTTGTACCACTTGGTGAGATGTTTGGTTATACCACTAGTTTAAGGTCAATGACTCAAGGTCGAGCTAGTTCTTCAATGGAATTAGATCACTACGCTGAAGTACCAAATAATGTGACGGAAGCAATTATTGCAAAAAATGCTAGATAGATCTTTACAAAAGTAATATTTTTATCTTATACTAAGATATCACTTTGCGTGAGATTGAGTGTCTGATGCAAAAGATTGGCTAATAAAATTTTTAATTAAGGAGAATAAACAATGGCTGTACAATTCGATCGTACTAAACCTCACGTAAATGTTGGAACCATGGGTCATGTTGATCATGGTAAAACAAGTTTAACGGCGGCAATCACTAAAATTTTATCTGAGAGATTACCTAGTGATATTAATAAGGCAGTTGCTTATGATGAAATAGATAAAGCTCCAGAAGAGCGACAAAGAGGTATTACTATTTCTACTTCTCATACTGAATATGAAAGTGCAAAAAGACATTATGCTCACGTTGATATGCCTGGACATGCTGATTATGTTAAGAATATGATTACAGGTGCTGCTCAGATCGATGGAGCTATTTTAGTCGTTTCAGCTGCTGACGGTCCAATGCCTCAAACTCGAGAACATGTTTTGTTGGCTCGTCAGGTTGGTGTGCCTAAAATTTTAGTTTTCTTAAATAAAATGGATCTTGCTGATCCTGAATTAGTTGATTTAGTTGAAGAAGAAATTCGTGAATTACTAGAAAAGAATGGTTTCGACAAAGATGCTCCAATTATACGTGGATCTGCTACTAAAGCTATGGAAGGTGATAAAGAAAGCCAAGATGCTATTATGGCCTTAGTTGAAGCTATGGATGATTATATTCCTGAACCTAAAAGAGAATTAGATAAACCATTCTTAATGCCAATAGAAGATGTTTTTTCGATTAAAGGTCGTGGTACAGTTGCTACTGGAAGAATTGAGTCAGGTATTGTTAAAATTAACGAGGAAGTTGAAATCGTTGGTATTAAGCCTTCTCGAAAATCTGTTGTGACTGGTATCGAAGCTTTTAAGAAAAGTCTTGATCAGGGTCAAGCTGGAGATAACGCCGGTGTCTTATTGCGAGGTATTGAACGAAATGATATTGAACGTGGTCAAGTTTTAGCTAAGCCTGGTTCAATTACACCTCATACTGAATTTGATTCTGAAGTTTATATTTTAACTAAAGAAGAAGGTGGTCGACACACTCCTTTCTTTAAGGGATACAAACCACAATTTTATTTCCGAACTACAGATGTAACTGGTGAAGTTGAATTACCAGCTGATAAAGAAATGGTTATGCCCGGAGATACAGTTACTTTTAAGGTTAAATTACTGGCTCCAATTGCTATGGATCAAGGGTTGAGATTTGCTATCCGAGAAGGTGGTAAAACCGTTGGAGCTGGTGTTGTTACTAAAATTGTTAAATAGATTTAATAATTGCCTAAATTAAATAAATATTGTAAAATCAAGTTATTAAATAAAGGAATCAAGTGGAAGATAGTAAAAAGCAAGTTCAAAAACAACGAATTAGAATTAGATTAAAAGCTTACGATCACAAAGTGATCGACCAAGCTTCTAAACAAATTGTTGATACTGCTTTAAGGACTGGTGCTTCATTGGCTGGTCCTATTCCACTCCCAACAAAAAAGAATGTTTTTACGGTTATTAAAAGTCCGTTTATTTACAAAAAAAGTCGTGAGCAATTCGAGATGAGAACTCATAAAAGACTGATTGACGTTCTTGAACCAACCACAAAAACAGTCGACTCACTAATGAGCTTATCTTTACCAGCTGGTTGTGACGTTGAAATCAAAATGTAACTTGTTGTTTACACAACAGTTTGACAGATGTGTTAGTTCTGTGATACTCTTGTATCAATCTGTTTGATTAATACAAAAGGCTTTTTGTATTAGGTCATGAAAATGATACCGATTAATTAGCCAGAGTATTATTAATATTAAAATGAGATCATAAATATGTCACAATTAATCACTAGAAAATTAGGAATGACCAATACTATTGCTGAAGATGGTAGTGTTGAGGTTATTACTTTATTATTTGTGCCAGATCAAAAAGTTAGTCAAGTTAAAACCGTTGAAAATGATGGCTATTCTGCTGTCCAAGTTGCCGCTGAAGAAACTAAAAAAAATACTAAACCTCAAGCTGGTCATTTAAAAAAGATAAATTTTAATGCTAAAACTTTAAAAGAGTATCGATTAAATCAGGAAGAACAAGTTGAATTAGGGACTGTTTTTGATGTTAATGTTTTTAAATTGAATGATGTTGTCAACGTGCAGTCAGTTTCAAAAGGTAAAGGTTTTGCCGGCACAATTAAACGACACAATTTTCATCGTGGTCGTAAAACCCATGGTGGTGGTAGTTATCGTCGTCCCGGATCGATTGGTTCAATGTTTCCTCAAAAAATTTTTAAAGGTAAAAAAATGGCTGGTCGTATGGGACATGAATTAGTGACAGTTAAAAATTTGACCATTAAATTAATTGATCCTGAATTAAAAGTAATTGGCGTAACTGGTTCTGTGCCAGGACCTAAAAAAGGCTTAGTCTTAGTCAAAGGAATTCAAAATGACTAGTGTAATTTATGACCAAAAAGGTAAAAAAACAACTGAAAAGGTCCAGATTTCAGATAATATTTTCGGTATTAAAGAGCTCAACCATGTTGTTTTAAAAGAAGCTTATTTAGCTCATCTAGCCAACCAAAGAGATAATTACGCTCAAACTAAAACTCGTGGTTTAGTTTCTGGAGGCGGTCGTAAACCTTGGAGACAAAAAGGTTTAGGCAAGGCTAGGTTTGGATCAACTAGAAATCCAATCTGGCGTGGTGGTGGTATTGTTTTTGGGCCAACTGGTTATGAAAATTTTAGCCGTAAAATTAATATTAAAACTAAACGACTAGCTATTAGATTAGCTTTATCTGATAAATATCAAAACAAGAATATTGTTATTGTTAACGATATCGATTTTAAATCTATTAGTATAAAAAATGGTTTGAATTTAATTGCTAACTTAGGTCTTAAAGGAAATATTTTATTAGTCGTTCAAGCTCATAGTCAAAATCTCGATTTAGCATTTCGTAATATCCCTAATGTCAAAATAGTTAGTGCTCGATACATTAATGCTTTTAATCTTTTAAACGCTGACAATATTGTTATAGAAAAATCAGCTCTAGAGATTTTAAATCAATGGCTAGACTCTTCAAAGGAGCAAATCGATGAATAGTTTGTCTATTATTCCAGTTTTAAGTGAAAAATCTTACCAACTCTCCTTAAAAAGAAATTGTTATGTCTTCTCGGTCTCTAAAAATTATAATAAAATTGAGATTACTAAAACGATTGAAAAAAACTATAACGTTGAAGTCAAAGATGTTAATATTACTAATTTAAAAGGCAAGAAAAAAAGAGTTATGTCGATTACGGGTAAGCGACAATCAAATCAATTTGGTTATCGTAATAATACTAAACGAGCTTTTGTCTATCTTAAAGAAGGCTTTAAAATTCCAATTTTTGATGCTATTGAAGAAGAAACTAAAAAAGAAGAAAAAGCTCAGAAAAATTTTGATAAAATTGCCGAGAAAGAATTAAAGAAATCAGAAAAGAAACCTCGAAAAATTTTAGGTAATCGTAAGTCTAAGGAAAAGGAATAATCAGATGGCCCTTAAGTATTATAATCCAACTAGTCCGGCTTTAAGAGGCAAAACGACTCAAGATTTTTCAGATATCACGACTAAGAAACCAGTTAGAAGTTTACTAGTTATTAAGAAGAAGCATTCAGGTCGTAATAATCAGGGTCGCATTACAACTCGACACCAAGGTGGTGGTAATCGGGTTTATTATCGAAAAGTTGATTTTAAGTTACCTAATAATTTTACTGGAACTATTGAACATATTGAATATGATCCAAATCGTAGTGCTAGAATAGCTCGGTTAAAAGATGAGGCAGGAAAGTATCATTATATTGTGGCTGCTGCTAATTTTAAAATCGGTCAAATTATTAAAACTGGTCAAGATATACCTATTGAAAATGGTAATCGACTTTGTTTAAAAGATATTCCTGTTGGTAGCACGATTTATAATATTGAGCTTACTAAGAATCATGGTGGTCAATTAGTTAGATCGGCTGGTACTAGTGCTCAGTTAATGGGCTTAGATAATAATTATGCTCAAGTTAGACTACCGAGTGGTGAAATGAGATTAATTCATCAAGACTGTCAAGCCTCAATCGGTGTTGTTGGCAATGAACAGCATCAAAATGTAAAAATTGGAAAAGCTGGATCGAGTCGTCATCGTGGTATCAGACCATCGGTTCGTGGTGTAGTTATGAATGCTGTTGATCACCCACATGGAGGCGGTGACGGTGGTCGTCACGGTATTGGTGGTGGTAAAAATCATGGCGCGGCTCCTAAAACTCCTTGGGGACAAAAAACTCTTGGTTATAAAACCAGGCATACTCGAAAGTCTAATAAATTTATTATAAGAAGTCGTCATATGGCGAAAAGGAAATAAGTTATGTCACGATCACTAAAAAAAGGACCATACGTAGATTTTAAACTAGCTAAAAAAGTTGAAGCATTAGCTAGTGACGATAGAACTATTATTAGAACATGGGCTAGAGCCAGTACTATTTCACCTGAATTTGTCGGCCATACTTTTGCTATTCATAACGGAAAAGTTCATGTACCTGTATTTATAACTGAAAATATGGTTGGACATAAATTAGGTGAATTTTCTCCAACTCGAAAATTTAGATCACATGGTGGTAAATTAGCCAAAGGAAAGAAATAAGGAATTTATATGTCTGTTAAAGCAATAGCCAATGGAGTAAAAATTAGCCCTCGTAAAGTTTCGGTCGTGGCATCTTTAGTTCGTGGTCGAACTATTGAAGATGCTGTCGTGATTTTAAACAATACTCCACGACCAAAAAGTTCATTGGCTGTTAAGAAAGTTATTGAAAGTGCTAAAGCTAATGCAATTCATAATCATGGTTATCGATCAGAAGGTTTATACATTCAATCAATTTTAGTTAATCATGGACCAAGACTAAAAAGAATTAGACCAGTAGCTAAAGGTATTGCCCATGGTATCACAAGACGAACGTCACATATTACAGTTATTGTTGATGGCACTTTAAGAGAGGTTAAAAAACCAACTAAAACTAGTACCCCTAAATCTGTCAATCAATCAAAGAAGGAGTCAAAGTAATGGGTCAAAAAGTTAATCCAATATCAATGAGACTACAAATTAATCACGATTGGTCTTCTAAGTGGTTTGCTAATAAAAATGATTATGCTAAATTCTTGTCTCAAGATCTAGCGGTTCGTAATATTATTGACAAAAAATTTGGTACTCGAGCTTCTATTAATCGTGTTGATATTAATCGGACCCCAAATCTAGTCACAGTCACTATCTCAACTGCTAAAGCTGGTGTAGTAATCGGTAAAGGTGGAGTTGGAGCCAACGAATTAAAGAATGAAATCGAAAAGATCTATGCTACATCCGTTAAAATTAATATTGAAGAGCTCAAAAAACCAGATTTATATGCTAAATTATTGGCTCAAAATATTGCTTACCAATTAGAAAAAAGAATTAATTTTAGACGAGCTATTAAATCAGCTTCTTCTAACGCCATGAAAGCTGGAGCTCAAGGTGTTAGGATTGAAGTATCTGGTCGTTTAAACGGTGCTGAAATGTCAAGACGAGAGAAAGAAGTAGCTGGTTCTGTGCCACTTCACACCCTGAGAGCTAATATTGATTTTGCTAAAGTTGATGCTCATACAATCGCTGGTTTAATCGGTATTAAAGTTTGGATTTATAAAGGGGAGGTAGTTTAAAATGTTAATGCCATCCAGAACTAAATTTAGAAAAGTCCGAAAAGGTAAAATTAGAGGCAATGCTTCATCAGGTAATTTTATTGCTTTTGGTGACTATGGTCTAATGTCTCTTGGGCATGAAAGAATAACCTCCAGACAGATTGAAGCCTCAAGACAAGCTATGACTCGTCATATCAAAAGAGGTGGTAAAATTTGGATTAGAATTTTTCCACATACGCCAGTTACTAAAAAACCACTTGATGTCAAAATGGGTAGCGGTAAAGGTAATCCTGAATATTTTGCAGCTAAAGTTAAACCTGGTACTGTTTTATTTGAAATGCAGGGTGTTGATGAAGCTGTCGCTCGTGAAGCAATGCGACTAGCGGCTAATAAATTACCAATTAAGACTAAATTTATTGCTCGTGAGGATTCATAATGAAAACAGTTGAAATTAGAAAATTATCAGTTGAAGAATTAACGAAAGAAAGCGTTAAATTACGAGATGAAATTATGACACTAAAATCACAGATTAAATTAGGTCAATTAACTAATGTACGATTAGTTAAAATGAAGCGTAAAGATTTAGCTCGTGTTTTAACAGTTTTAAGTGATGAATTAGCAAAGGAGACAGAATAATGTCAAAGAATTTAATTGGTGTTGTCTCTTCCACTAAAAATGATAAAACTATTACGGTTAGTGTTGAATACAAAAAAACTCACCCAATATATAAAAAACAATTTACTATAACGAAGAAGTTTTTAGCTCATGATGCCGAAAATCAAGCTCAATTAGGTGACAAGGTTATGATTGTTGAAACTCGACCATTAAGTGCTCGCAAACGTCATGTTCTAGCTAAGATTTTGAATCATTCGGAATTAAAAACTCAGGTTGATAAAGTACAAACAACCATTGAAAGCGGAGATTTAACATGATTCAACAAGAAACTAGATTAAATGTATGTGATAATTCAGGTGCTAAAGAAATTCTCTGCATTAGAGTTTTAGGTGGAACTAGAAGACGATATGCCAGGGTTGGTGATATGATTGTTGCTACCGTTAAAGAAGCTGCACCAAATGGCAATGTTAAGAAAAAATCAGTTGTTAAAGCCGTTGTCGTGAGAACTAGAAATAAAATTAAACGTCCAGACGGCTCAACGATTGCTTTTGATGATAATGCTGCTGTCATTGTTGGTGATGATAAATTACCTAAAGCAACTAGAATTTTCGGTCCTGTGCCACGTGAATTAAGAGAGCTAGGTTATATTAAAATCATTAACTTAGCTCCGGAGGTTTTATAATGCAAAGTTTATATAAAATCAAACTTAAAAAAGGTGATCTTGTAATGGTTAGAGTTGGTAAATACAAAGGTAAGACCGGTAAAATTTTAAAAACTCATCCTAAAACAAATCAAGTAACGATTGAAAATATTAATGTTGTTAAAAAACACCTCAAACCAAATAACACCTACCCTCAAGGTACAATTCTTGAAATCACTAAACCAATTGATGTTTCTAAAGTTGGTATTTTCGATACAGATACAAAAAAAGTTTCTAGAATTGGTTATCGATTAGAAGGTGGCAAAAAAATTCGTTACTACAAAACTTCTAATAAGGAAATTAAATAATGGCTAAGCAGCAAATTTCTACGAGTTTAAAAGAAACTTACAATAACGAAATTTTAGTTAATTTGATGAAACAGTTTAATTTAAAGAATAAAAATCAGGTTACTAAATTATCTAAAATTGTGATTAATAGTGGTATTGGTTCAGCTAAAGATGATAAAAAGATTCTTGAAGTGGCCGAGAACACTTTCTTGAAGATTACCGGTCAAAAACCGGTTAAACAATTAGCCAAAAAATCAATTGCTAGTTTTAAATTACGAGAAGGTAATGTAGTTGGTTTAAAGGTCACTCTTCGTAATGACTATATGTATGATTTTCTATATAGATTGATCCATCTAGTATTACCAAGATTAAGAGATTTTCATGGTATTAGCAATAAAGCCTTCGATAAGCAGGGTAATTATTCTCTTGGCTTACATGACCAAACTATTTTTCCAGAGTTATCATTTGAAGAAACATCAGTTTTACATGGCTTACAAATTAATTTTGTTTTTAATCATCATGATATTGAAATGAATAAAAGTTTAATGAGAGAATTCGGTATACCTTTCGTAAAGGAGAATAAGTAAATGGCTAAAAAATCAATTATTGCTCGAGATGAAAAAAGAAAAAAGATGATTGCTCAATATGCGGAAAAAAGAATTGAGTTAAAAAAAATTGGTGATTATGAATCTTTGGCTAAACTACCAAGAAATTCATCAAGAACAAGATTAACAAATCGTTGCATTGAAACTGGTAGATCAAGAGGTTATATGAGACGTTTTGGATTATCGAGAATTTCATTTCGAGAACATGCATCAAAAGGTGAGATTCCTGGTATAACGAAATCTAGCTGGTAAAAAAGGAGAATAATATATGAGCTTAACTACTACAGATCCAATTTCAGACATGTTAACTAGAATTCGTAATGTTATTTTAGTGCATAAATCAACAACTAATGTTCCTTATAGTAAAATAAAGGAAGATATTTTAAAGATTTTTAAAGATAATCGACTGATCGATAACTATCAGGTTATCGATAATGGTGTGACTAATAAGCAAATTTTAATTGAAATTAATGCCGACAGTCAGCAAACTAGGATTAATGAGTTAAAACGAGTCTCTAAACCCGGTCGTCGAATTTATGTTAACTCTAAAGATATTCCAACCGTGAAACAAGGAAGAGGTTTCTTGATTATTTCTACTTCAAAAGGTATAATGACAAGTTTTGAGGCTAAGAAAAAAAATATCGGTGGTGAAATTTTGTGTCAAATTTATTAATAAGGATAAAATAAGATGAGTCGAATAGGAAAACTACCAATTAAAGTACCAAATGGTGTGACAATCACTGTTGATTCAAATAAGGTTTTAGTTAAAGGCCCTAAAGGGGAATTAGATCTTTTGTTACTTGATGGTATTCAATGTCAAGTTGATGGTAACACTATAGTTGTCACAAGAGTTAACGATGAACTAAGTATAAAAGCTAAGCACGGATTGACAAGAGCTTTAATAAATAATATGGTTATAGGAGTAAGTGAAGGTTTTTCGAAGAAATTAGAAATAAATGGAGTAGGTTTTAAGGTGGCATTAAACGGTAATAACTTAAATCTAAGTCTTGGTTTTTCTCATGATATCGTATATCCTTTGCATGATGGAGTTGTGGCATCAGTCGACCAGAACACAATTACTCTTTCCGGAATTGATAAACAAAAAGTCGGCCAAGTTGCCGCCGAAATCCGAAAACTTAAAAAACCTGAACCTTACAAAGGTAAAGGTATTAAGTATAGTGATGAAGTTATTATACGTAAAAGCGGTAAGAGTGGTAAGGATAAATAATTATGAAAAATCTGCAAACTAAATTAGAACACCGTCATCTAAGGTTAAAAAGAACTCGTGCTAAATTGCATGGTACGGCTCAAGTCCCAAGACTTAGTATTAATATCTCTTTAAGACATGTTAGTGCTCAATTGATTGACGATGACTTACACCATACTATCGCTTACTCTACTAGTATTGGAAATAAAAAGCTTAGTGGTAACTTGACGAAAAAATCTCAATTGATTGGTCAAAATATTGCCGATAAAGCTTTAAAAAACAATATTAAACAAGTTGTTTTTGATCGAGGTTATAAAATTTATCACGGAAGAGTTAAAGAATTGGCTGAAGCTGCACGTGCGAAAGGATTGGAATTCTAATGGTTAGTAATCTAAAAGAAAATCAATCAGATATTACTGAAGAAATTATCTGGCAAGAAAGAACTCTAGATATTGATCGAATTGCTAGGGTAGTTAAAGGTGGACGACGGTTCCGCTTTCGAGCTTTAGTTGTGGTTGGTGACAGTCGAGGTCAAGTAGGCATCGGTATAGCCAAAGGTGCTGATGTCACAGCCGCTATTACTAAAGCAAGCGCTACTGCCAAGAAAAATATTATTACTGTAGCTATTCAGAACGAAACAATTCCTCATGAAATTCAATCTAAAAAAGGTGGAGCAGTCATTTTATTGAAACCTGCACCTAGCGGTAGAGGTTTAATAGCCGGTGGAGTAGTCAGAAGTATTCTTGAATTAGCTGGTATTAATAATATTGTGTCTAAATCCTTAGGTTCATCTAATAAAATTAATATGTCTTATGCTACTTTGAAAGCTTTAACTCAATTAGTTCCAAAAGATCAGTGGTTGGTAAACGATCAATTACATGTTAAGAAAAAAACCAGTGTTGGAGCTAAAAAATGAAATATAATCAACTTGAATCAGATAAACAAAAAAAAATTAAACGAGTCGGTCGAGGTATTTCCAGTGGTCAAGGTAAAACAGCTGGTCGTGGTACTAAAGGACAAAAATCTCGTACTGGAAAAAAACTAAGACCAGGTTTTAGTGGTGGAAGTAATCCTTTATTGCAACAATTACCTAAGTTGCCTGGTTTCCGTAGTCATTTAGTTAAACCAGAAATTGTAAAAACTGGACAACTAAATAAGTTAGCTAAAGCTCAAATTAATACGTTGATTTTACATCAAGCTGGATTGATTTCTAGTCCTTATGTTAAAGTTAAATTAGTCATGTCTACTCCTATCGACAAAAAGATGACAGTTAGTTTAAATGGCGCTAGCCAACAAGCTATTGAAAGTCTTGAATCGAAAGGGGGTCAGTTCGTTAAAGTTGAAAGACTGGCTAGAGAAAAAAAGTCAAATCAATAAAATTTTGAATCTAAGAGGGTAATATCTTTAAATTATGAATTGGCGCGTTATCTGGAAATCTTTAAAAGAAAAAGATATGAGAAATCGTATCTTGGCTGTTATTGGTATTTTAATTGTTTTTAGAATTTTGGCTCAAGTTCCAGTGCCTATTGCTAATGCTCAAACTACACATCAGATTTTACAAAATTTATTTAATTCTAAAAGTTCACCCCAATTATTAAGCTTTATCAACGTCTTATCTGGTGGAGCCTTAGCTAATTTTTCAATTATGATTGCTGGCGTTGGTCCTTATATTAATGCCTCTATTATTATGCAGCTATTAACCAGAGCTATACCAAAGCTTGAAGCTTTACATAAAGATGGTGAATCTGGTCAGAATAAAATTAATCAATATACTAGAATTTTAACTTTCCCCTTAGCTATTATCCAATCGATTGGTTCGATCTTTTTAATCAGACAAGCGGCTTCATCGATTAGTGGGGCCAGTAGTATAACCGCTAACGCATCTTTAATGCAATGGATTTTAATGGTTAGTGCATTGACGGGTGGATCAATGTTGTTGATGTGGTTGGGTGAATTAATTACGGAACAAAGTATTGGTAACGGTATCTCTTTAATTATTACGGTTAGTATTGTTTCTCAGTTACCTTACAATATTGCTAGTATTGTTAATTCGGTTGGTAAAAAAGCTAATTGGGTTATTTTTAGTCATGTTAAATTACCTTTTTCTAGGACCAGCTTTTATTACCTTATTATAACAGTTGGATTAATTCTATTAGTGACTTATCTGGTTGTGATGCTCAATGAGGCGTCTAGAAATTTAAAAGTCAGCTATGCTAAAAAGGTTCAAGGTAATCGTGCCTATGGTGGTGTCACTACGACCTTGCCGGTGAAACTAATTACGGCTGGAGTTATTCCAATTATTTTTGCGGTGGCTTTTTTAAGTGTGCCAAGTTTTATAGGTCAAGTTTTGCAAGGACTACACAGTGTGAATCTAGCTAATCTAGGTATTAAATTGACAACTTGGTTTTCAGCGCCAACACCAACAAGCTTTAAAACTGAAGGTTTAGACGCCTACATATATCCAGTAGTTTACTTTTTGTTAGTTTTTTTGTTTACTTTTTTTTATACTTCAATTTCTTTCAATGCACAGGAGATAGCTGAAAATCTTGATAAACAGGGTGGCTTTATTGAAGGTATTAGATCTGGCAAACAAACTGAAAAATATTTATCTAGAGTAGTTAATCGTTTAACATTGTTTGGAGCATTAAGTTTAGGTATTCTAGCCTTAATGCCTATTATTGCTCAGATATTTATTCCTGTTAGTATTACGATTGGTGGTACAAGTATTTTGATTTTAGTGTCGGTAGCTCTACAAACCTTAAGAGCAATTGAATCAAGAGCTATTATGGTTACTTATGATAACTATACTGATAGTGGCTTTTTTCACGACGATGAAGCTATCGAGCCAAAAACTAAAAAAAAGCTATTTGGTTTATTTGGCAAAAAAAATAAGTTCATAGATTAATTATTAGTAAGTATTGAATTTTTTTAAAAAAAAGATTAGTATAATTATAATAAATAGTTATTAAAAGATTTTTTCTTTACATTATATTTATTAATGCTATAATTAATTATTATATTTATGGCAGTTAATAAGGAATTGATTGAATTATCTGGTACAGTTACTGAGACTTTACCCGGTACTCAATTTAAAGTAGAATTAGAAAACGGCCATATAATAATTGCTCACGTTGCTGGAAAGATGAGAAAGCATTTTATAAAAATTGTTCCAGGTGATAGCGTGACAGTCGAGTTAACTCCTTATGATTTATCTAAAGGACGTATAACATATCGTAAAACTTAAATAAGCAGTGTGTCATTATTGCTAAGAAAGGTATAGTGATCCGCATGAAGGTGCGTGCAAGTGTTAAAAAAATCAGTCCTGATGATAAGATTGTTCGACGTAAAGGTCGACTGTATGTTATAAACAAATTAAAACCTAAACATAAGCAGAGGCAGGGTTAATCATGGCTAGAATATCTGGTGTTACTATACCGAATGAAAAACAAATACAGATTTCTTTAACATATGTTTATGGAATTGGTCTTAATACCTCTCAAAAAATTTTATCTCAAGCTTCGATTGAACCTACTACTAGAACTAAAAACTTAACCGAAAATGAAATTACTAAAATACAGGACATTATTAATAAAGATTATGTTGTTGAAGGTGAACTTCAACGGATTGTTAGCGGCAATATTAAACGATTAAAAGATATTAAAAGTTATCGAGGTTTAAGACATTCAGCCAATTTACCGACTAGAGGACAAAGAACCAAAACTAATGCTCGAACCAGAAGAGGACGAAGAGTAACGGTTGGCGGTACAGCTAAAAAAGTTGCATCGAAAACTTAATTTTTAAAGGATTATTTATATGGCTGATAATATTAAGAAGAAAAAAGTTAAAAAATCTGTACCAACTGGTGAAGTGCATGTTATGGCGTCTTTTAATAATACTATCGTAAGTATTTGCGATCAAAAAGGCAATGTTATTTCATCTTGCAGTGCTGGTGCTTGTGGTTTTAGAGGTTCAAAAAAAGGTACAGCTTATGCTGCTCAAGTAGCTGCTGAAAAAGCTGCTACTACAGCTAAACAATCATTTGGATTAACTAAAGCCAGTGTTTTTATTAAAGGTATTGGTTTAGGAAGAGATTCGGCGGTTAGAGCTTTAGCTAGTTTAGATATATTTGTTGAATCAATTACTGATGTAACTGGTATCCCGCATGGTGGTGTACGACCTAAGAAAGCAAGGAGAGTCTAAGATGGCACGAAATCTTCAATCAGTTGTTAAAATGAGCCGTCGTGAAGGCTATGCACTTCATCCTAAAGCTCATAAGGGTTTAGTGAAGCATAATGTTTTACCTGGCTATAATTCGAACGGACGACTTCATACAGGCAAGGGTAGTCAATATTCTATTCAATTACGCGAAAAACAAAAAGTTAAAAGAATCTACGGATTGTTGGAAAAGCAGTTTTCTAATTTAATGAAAGAAGCTTCTAAAAGCAGGGCTAATTCTGGTGTGGCATTATTAGAATTATTAGAACGACGATTAGATAACTCTGTTTACCGATCTGGTTTCGCTAGTAGTCGTAAGGCAGCTCGTCAATTAGTTAGCCATGGTCATTTTCTATTAAATGGTAGAAGAGTTGATATTCCATCAATTAGATTAAAAGTTGGTGATAAATTAAGCCTTCGTGAAAAATCTAAAAAATCTAGTTATTTTCTTCATATTGATGATTTGTCCCCAGTACCAAGTGAAATACCTGATTGGTTAAAAGTTAACCGTAAGAAATTCGAAATTGAAGTTTCATCATTGCCTGTAAGAGACAATGCTGAAGTTGATATCAATGAACAATTAATAGTTGAATATTACTCAAGATAATAGGAAGGAAAGTATGTCAAATAATATTTATACCGCCAATATAGTAGACGTTAAAGAACATAACGAAACTAGTGCTACTTTTATCATAGAGCCTTTGCATAGTGGATATGGAAATACACTAGGTAATTCGTTAAGACGTGTTTTAATATCAAGTATTTCTGGTGCAGCTGTTACTTCGTTTAAGATTCAAGGTGTTAGCCATGAATTTACCGATATGCCTGGTGTAGTTGAAGACGCAATTGATATTATGCAAAATATTAAGGGCATTAAGTTAAAAGTCTACGGCGAAGAAAAACAGACATTAAGATTAATTAAAAAAGGTAAGGGTGATGTCACATGTCGTCAGATTGAATCAAATGCTGATGTTGAAGTTGTAAATCCAGATCATTTTATCGCAACTATTGATAATGATAATACCGAACTTGTGATTGATTTAAATGTCGAAATCGGTCGTGGTTATCGAACGATTGAAGAAAGTTCAGAAAAGAAACCAAGTGATACTGTTGCTTTAGATGCTATTTTTAGTCCTGTTTTAAGGGTTAGGTATAAAGTTGAAAATACTCGTGTTGGTGAAGCTACTGATCTTGATAAATTAATTATTACTATTGATACCGATGGAACTATTAGTCCTCGTGATGCTTTTGAAGAAGCCGCCGCTATTTTAATTAATCAATATACTGCTTTAGCTGGTAAAACAAGAGTTGAGTCGAAGCCAATCGAAATTAATTCTTCGGTTGAAAACCTAGATAATGATGAAAATACTCAAGATGATGAAGAAGACGGTGTTTTAAATACCTCTATTGAAGATTTAAATTTATCAGCCAGAACCACCAATGCTTTAATTAATAATGAAATTCATACCATTAAAGATTTATTTAGCTTAAATGATGCTGAATTAAAAGATCTTAAGGGTTTCGGAAGTCGTGCACTTGATGAAGTAAAAGATAAATTATCCGAATTGGAGTTATAAAATGCATCGTCACGGTTATCAAGGAAGAAAATTTCATCGAAAAACAGATCAACGTCAAGCTTTAATTAAAGGTTTAGCTGATTCGTTAGTCAAGTATGGTTCGATAGAAACATCACTTTATAAGGCAAAAGAAATTAGACCTTATGTTGAAAAATTAATCACTAGAGCCAAAAAACAAGATTTACAGAGTCGAAGAATAGTGATTTCTCGATTACAAACTCTGGAAAGTGCTCATAAATTAATGGATCAAATTGTACCTCAATTACAAAGCAGAACAAGTGGTTATTTAAGAATCAAAAAAACCAAGAATCGAATCGGCGATAATGCTCAAATGGCTAGAATTTCATTTGTTGATGAGATTAATTTAATTGATGATATTGTTGAACAAGTTTCAACCGTAAAAGATGTTAAACCTCAACCAACTGTTAAAAGTACTCCTAAAGTAGTTAAATCTCAAAAGGATAAAGCATAATGAATAGAACTTATAGCGCTAAGCCACAAGACGTAACTCGAAAATGGTATATAATTGATGCTTCTGAAACTACTTTGGGTCGTTTATCAACCATTGCAGCTAATATATTAACTGGAAAAAATAAATCAATTTTTACTAAGCATATTGATTGTGGCGATTATTTAATTGTAATTAACGCTGATCAATTAAAAGTAACTGGTAAGAAATTGACTGACAAAAAATATTATCGACACAGTGGTTATCCGGGTAATTTAAAAGAAGTTACTTTAGAACAACAACTTGATAAAGATTCTACTAAGATTATTATTCATTCCATTAGAGGTATGCTTCCAATTAATAAATTAAGAGACGCCCGTTTACTACGATTAAAAGTTTACAAAGATTCAAATCACCTTCATCAACCACAAAATCCAGAAATTATTTCTTTGAAAGGAACTAATTAATGAAAGATCAATATTTTTACGCTTTAGGTAGAAGAAAGTCAGCAACTGCTCGCGCAAGATTACATAAAGGTAGTGGTAAAATTATAATTAATGGTCAAGACTATAACGAATATGTTACTAGTTCTAAACCTTTGATTAATAAAATTTTACAACCTTTTATTGTTTTAGATATTATGAGTAAGTATGACGTTTCAATATTAGTTAAAGGTGGTGGTAAAAATGGTCAAATTGAGGCCAGTCAATTGGCTATTGCTAAATCATTAGTTAGTTTAAATGCTGATTTTAAAAATACATTAAAAAGAGCCGATTTATTAAGTCGAGATTCAAGAGATAAAGAAAGAAAGAAATTTGGTCTTAAGGGTGCTCGTAAAAAGCGACAATTCGCTAAAAGATAAATGGGGCTTTTTGGTTAAATTCTTGATTGTCCAATAATTCAATAATTGCAGTAGCTACATTAATTCTTGAGACTCTATGCCAAATTGGTGGTCGTTTTTTGATTGATAAATAAAATACTTTCATTAATGAACTATTTTTCATAGTTGGAGATCTTAGAACGGTCCAATTGATATTTGTTTGATGTAAAATTTTTAAATGATTTTCACTATCTGTTAAAACATCTTTAGCGATAAGATTTAAAATAGGATGAAAAAAGAAATTGATGATATTAAAATTATCGTTAATATCTCTGGCATCAGAGCCTGTTAATGAAATTAGTTTTTTAGATGGGTTTTTACTTAGAATTGGTATTAAGAGTTTCATGGTGTGACTTAAACTGTATCGATTGTTTTTTTTCCAACTAGAAACGACTGAAATAACCGCATCTGATGATTCAATAGATTGTTTTAGGTCTGCTTCATTATTAAGATTGACTAGAGTTATTAAATTATTTTTAGGGATAAAATTGCTGTGGTTATTAACTACCGCTATGATTTGATAGTTTTTTTGAATTAACTTGTTAACTACTAAGCGACCAACTTTACCGTTAGCACCAAAAACTGTAAGACGCATATTTAATATTATAGCAACTATTTTGCTATAATATGATAATGAGTCAAGAAATTATTTTAAACGGCATCAGATCAAATGATACGCCAACTCTAGGTAATTATATTGGATCTATCATCCCAGTTATTAAATTACAAAATCAATATGTTGATAAGTATCAATTTAATCTATTTATTCCAGATATTTTGAGTTTTACAACTCCAATTAATCACCAAGATTTGTATCTTAATACTGTTCAGAATCTAAAATATTATGTAGCGGCTGGCATCGACATTAATTACGATAATATCTTTATTTATCGCCAGAGTTATATTCCAGCTTTAAGTGAGTTAGCTGTTATCTTTTGTAATTTTACTGGTTTTGGTGAAATGAGCCGAATGACTCAATTTAAAGATAAAAGTTTAGGTAAAGAAAAAGAATCAATTTCGGTGGGTTTATTCACCTATCCAATTTTGATGGCGGCTGATATTTTATTATATGGTGCTAGTTATATTCCAGTTGGAGAAGATCAAAAACAACATTTAGAATTTACGCGGGATATTGCCATGCGGATTAATAATCGTTTTAATACTGATTTATTGAAAGTGCCTCACGAATGGCAGGATCAAGTCAAATTTGCCGGTCATCAGTCCGGGCTAAGAATTAAAAGTTTAAAAAATCCTGACAAAAAAATGTCAAAATCTAATTTCAAAGATGATCCTAATGGTACTATCTTATTAATTGATGAGCCTGATGAGGCTTATAAGAAAGTTATGACAGCCACAACCGATTCAATTGGAGTCATTAATTATAATCCTGTCAATCAGCCCGGCATTACTAATTTAATGAATATTTTAGCTAATTTAGTTGATGAGCCAATTGAAAAAGTTATTACTATTTGGCAAGGTCAAAAAAATTACAGTAAATTCAAAACAGCTGTGGCAGATGAAGTTCGAATATTCCTAGAAAACTATCAGAAAGCTTTAAATAATATTGATGAATCTGATTTAATGAGAAAAATTGAATCAAGTGAGTACTTATTACGAGATGTTGCTACCCAAAAATTATATAAAATTCAACAAATAATAGGTTTAAGACCTTGAAAACAGTCTTGTTTGATCAAGTCGAGCCGATTAGATTAGATCTGTTTTTAGCTAAAAAGCTCGGTTATACTAGATCATTTACGGCTAAACTGATTAAAAAAAAATATATTAAGATCAATCATCAAATTGTCGATAAGGCAGCTTTAAAATTGCATTATAATGATTTAATTGAATTTTTAGAAATTGATAACAATAAAAAAAATAATTTTGTGATCAGAGTTATTTATCAGGATGATAATGTTTTAGTGATAGATAAACCTTACGGTTTATTGGTTCATGCTAAAGATAAATTTGATCAAGAATTTACATTAGAAAATTGGTTAAATGATAAGTTTCCTGATTTAAATTATCAACGCGCAGGTATAGTTCATCGACTCGACAGGTTAACTTCGGGCGTCATGGTAGTTGGACTCAATCAAGAGAGTATTGATTCTTTAAAAAAACAATTTTCATTAAGACAAATTGAAAAAACATATTATGCCGTAGTTGATGGTTTGTTTGATGATGATAAAATTTTAATTGATTTACAAATTAAAAGAAGTCTTAAATTCCCTAATAAATTTGTAGTTGATATCAATGGTAAAGCTAGCCAAACGTTTTTGACTGTTAAAAAAATGAATGTCGTTAATCAAATTAGTTTAGTCGAGCTAAAACCAAAAACTGGCCGAACTCATCAATTAAGAGTTCACTTAAGTTATATTAAACATCCAATCGTGGGAGATCCGTTATATAATAAAAAAATAAATTCGACTAAAAGAATGATGCTACACGCATATTCAATTAAGATTAATTTGTTAGACGGACAATCAAAAATTTTCAAATCAAAATTACCAAGTGAATTCAACGAGTATTTAAAATGAACTTTGAGCAATTATTATTGGAAGATTCGACAAAAAATAATTTAATTAATTATTTAACTAGACCTAATCAAAATTTAATTCTTTATGGACCTGCTGGTAGCGGTAAAAGAAGCTTAGCCTTGGCGATAATTAGTCAAATTTTAAACATAAGTATTGAAAAAATAATCCACGACCCAAGAGTTTTAATCTTAGATAATCTTGAGTCTAGTGGCATAGAGAGTGTTTTAGCGATTAGTCAATTTTTAAAGTTAAAGTCTAATTTCAATCAAGTTATATCTAGAATTGTTTTAATTGAAAATCTAGATAATTATTCGGTTGAAGCGAAAAATGCTTTGCTTAAAACACTGGAAGAGAATATTGATGATTCGTTGATTATTATGACGGTTAATAATTTAAATTTAATTCCACCAACTATTAGATCGAGAACCATCAACATAGAAGTTAAAAAAGTTGATTTAGATAAAATTAGAGATTATTTTATTAATAATTTTGAAAATGATGAAATCGAACGAATTTATCGTTTATCTGACGGTTTAGTTGGATTAATGAATCGTTTGCTAAACGATTCCACTAAGGGTTTAGAATTAGAAGCTAGAGATTTAGCAGCGGCTTATTTAACTTCAGATAATCGACATAAAGTTGTTTTGACTCAACAATTGATGAAAGATAAAGTTTTAAGTTTAATTTTTTTTAAAATATTGCAACAAATGTCAATTTTGAAGTTAAGTCAAAAAATAAACCCTAAAGATCAAAAACAATGGATTAATATACTAAAAAAGTCTTCAGCTGCCATTGAAAATATTAATCAAAACATACAACTAAGATTAATTATCTTGAAATTTAATTCGAACTAAAAACAATGCTATAATTAAGTCATGCTGGATATACTTATTATAGTTTTAGTTGGTATTATCGCTCTCTATTTTACTCGTCCGAATAAAGATGATGAAATCTTAGATATTAACTCATCTAAAATTTCTAAATTATGGGATATAGCTCATTTATCGATGAGACAAAATAGATTTTTGCGAGCTGAAAAAGCCCTTTTAACTATTTTAAAAATTGAAGAAAAAAATGCTGCTGCGTATAATCGTCTTGGCGTTTTGTATGCTAAACGAAAAGAATATAAAGATGCCATTGATTGTTTTGAAATTGCATCAAGTATTGATTCTAGTCCGTCAAGTTTACATAATTTAGGGTTAATTTATTTTGAAACCGAAAACTATGAAAAAGCAGCTATTGCCTTCGAACAAGCAATTAAATTAGAATCAAATTTAGCTGCTCGTCATGTTGCCTATGCCAAAGTTTTAGAAAAAACTGGTAATGAGAAACAAATGTTAAACGAGTTAATTGAATCAGTAAGGTTAGAGCCAACGAAACAAACACTAGGTTTACTTTATAAAGCTTATAAAGATTTAGGTTATACTAAAGAAGCCGATAGGACAGCTAATCGGATTAAAAAATTAACTCATTCGCCTATTAAAATTAAACAATTAAAACGACCTAGAAAAGTTGTAGTTTAAAGTTATGTTTGATAAACTTCTATTATATTAAATGCCGACATAGCTCAGTGGCCAGAGCGGCTGTTTTGTAAACAGCGGGTCGTGGGTTCAAATCCCTCTGTCGGCTCCATACGCAGGGATAGTGAAGCGGTCAAACACGGTAGACTGTAAATCTACTGGCATTCGCCTTCGGGGGTTCGAATCCCTCTCCCTGCACCAGCTTAAAAGCCGTCTTAGCTCAGCTGGTAGAGCGCTTCCATGGTAAGGAAGAGGTCTCGGGTTCAAATCCCGGAGATGGCTCCATTTGTGACAAAAATCATAGATATTATTATAGTATTATTGTTAAATAATAATGTTAAGTATAAAAAAATACTTAAAATAAAGTTCTTATAAGAGCAAAAAAGCACTGGAATGATCAACCAGTGTTTTTTTATTTATTTTTTTAATTTTTAATGATAGTATAGTCTATATGGCAAAAAAAGGTGATAAAAGAAAATTAATCGGTTTAATCTCTGAAGAGAGCGGAGAAAGAATCTATTATACTCATAAAAATACTCAAAATACTCCAGAAAAATTATCTCTTAAAAAATATAGTCCTAAGTTGCGACGTCACGTTGTATTTACTGAAACTAAGAAGTCACTAGGTCGTAACGAAGTTAAACCTCGTAAGAAATAATTATTTTAAGCTAAGAAAAATATCAACAAATGATGATTCACTCCAAACAAGTGGATTGACGCCAATTTCTTGTCTTGTGAGAGCATCAAATTGCTCACTAACAGCTCCTGTTGGTCTCATTAACGATTTCGACCAATCAATTAATTGTTTAGCTTCATTGATTTTATTAACAGCTAGATAATACTTAGCTAACCATAGAGTGCAAACTATCCATGGATTACCTTTAAATTGGTTATTTTTTAAAAAATATTTGTCATTAACATATCTGATGACACCACCAGCTGGTGAAGTATTTTTTAAATTAACTTCTACTTGTTTTAATGTCGAGAGCATTTCTTTCGAATCGGTCTTTAAGACATTAAAAATAAATGGTCCAATCAGGCTTGATATATCTAATGTAGTGTCACGTTGAATCTGATGATTCTGGTCAATCAAGATACCTTTAATAAAATAACCGTTTGTTTCATCGTATAATAAATTAAAATTTTTAATAATCTGATCAAGAGCATCTTGCCAGTGGCTGTAGTTAGTATCACCAACCATTAAAGCTACTTCGATGGCCGATCGAAGACCTTCAATGACACAAGATACGGTGTAGGTTGAAGTTAGGAATTTTTCTTCCCACAGATCATAGCTAGGGTGGGGTAAACCAGTTTCAGGATCAATAAATGAAGCCATAAAGTTAGCCGCTGGAATGACTAATTTTTTATAACATTCTTCAAGAAAATTTTTATCAGAATTTAATTTGAAGTAATTTCGAATTAATATTAATACGACCGCAGTTTCATCTTCTTGGATGGCTAAATTGGGTTGGTTGTTATTAATAAGAGGATGCCATGTACTACCAATGGCTTTATCTGATAAATACTTATGCTGCATATAGCCATGAACAGTTATAGTATCAATGCAAAATCGTAAAAACTGTTTGGCTTCGTTGTTAAAACCAAGTTTTAATAATGGACCTAAAGCAAAAAAGGCATCACGTGGCCAACAATAAGCGTAATAGTCTCGGCCGTAATTTAAGATGCTGGAATCACCACTGGCAATTATTGAGCCATCTTGGTCGCAATGAGCTTTAATGATTAGTAAGTTTTTTGTGACGTCAGACTTATATTTAAAATCACTTAAATTTGAATTCTCTAACCATTTTTTCCAATAATGAATGGTGTAATCAAGTCGACTTTCAATAGAATTAAACAAATAATTGTAGTGAATTTTTTCAGCATTTTCTTTTTTTTGATTAGCAATTACCCAGTAATCAAGTTGAATTTGATTATTAGCCTCGACAGTTTTACTAAATCTAATAGTTGAATCAACCGAAGCGTGTTCGATTGGATTATTAGATAATTCACCATCTTCAGCATCGACATATGTACCAATTTTACCTTCAATGTGATAATTACCAGTTGAGTATTGATCAAAACTTTTACCGTCTTCAAATTTGCCACTGATAATTAAAGATTTTTTATCTCGATAGTTATAAATATAATTGCCACTTGGAACGTACATGGCTGTATCACCCCGGCCTTCATTAGATAATACGAAAACTTGGTGAAAAAAAATTTTAATTGATTGGGCTTGATCTGATAAGTTGTCAATAACAACATGACGAATAAACGAATTAAAGTCGGGGTCCGTATAATCGTTGAAAGTTAGTCTAACTTTTAAGTTTTCATTTTCCATTGTAATACGAGATACTAGGCTATCTTTAATATACTCTAAGTTAATTTGCCACTGACCATCGTTCACCCAGCTGAATTGATTATTGATGAAAATACCAATTTTATGATGACAGTTTCGCTCGGTGATTAAATTATCTAAACCAACGTAAGGGAAATAAAAATCATTAACCAACCCAAATTCATCTAAACCAACAAATATTTGATTATTACTTAAAACGATTGGTCTAGCCATTAAAATCGACTCCTAAGTCGAATAATCTTGAACGAATATCATTTAAAGCATTCATAAAGTTCATATAAGCAATATAAGGCGTATCATAGGCGCTAAAATAGGCATGAATATCACCATCGTTAAACCATTTAGTGCACATATAGTAAAAATGATCAGATGTTTGTAGTTTACGCCAGTCAGAGATTAAATTGATATTATTAGTCGACAACACTTGCTGCTCCAATTGATATAATGCCGAAATAGAATTTTGTTGCATGGAATTACCCAGCCAAGCCGAAAGATCTCGTTCAGTATCTGCCCAAGTTACAGTATAGGGCATATCAACATAGTCAACTGGTTCAAAGTTATCAATGGCTTCTGAGACTGTCATAAAGCGATGATTGTCGTTTTTTAACCATTCAACTGGAAGGTGTTCCATAAAATCAAAAATTCCGGTATGTTCCCATTGATGCTCACCGAACGTTTCATAATCCATGAATAAATCAATATTAGTAGCGTTATGGTCTTCTGATACCCAGTGACAAAATTTATTAGCTGTTAACGGCCACTCAGACCAATTTTTATCTCCAAACCGAAAGGCAATGTCGTCAGATAGTTTGTAGTTTTTTAACAATAAGCTGATTTTGGAAGTGTTAACTGGACGATAAACAAAGTTGGGGCTGCGCCAATTTAAAATATTGTCCCAACCTTCTGCTAAAATTCCTTTAAAGCCAGCTTCTTCAGCCCAGCTAGCTAATTCATTGTTATAGGCGAGCTCAGTATTTCTGAAGACATTAGGTTTTTGACCAAAAATTTCAAAAATCTTTTTTTGATGCATATCGACTTGACGTTGAAATTCGTCTTTTGAATAAAAGAAGGCTAGAGAATGGTAGTATGTTTCAGCTACGATTTCTACTCGACCGCTAGAAACTAATTCTTTAAAAGAATTAAGAACATTAGGAGCGAAATATTCCATTTGTTCTAGAACGGTTCCCGAGATCGATAAACTTAATTTGAATTCAGGGTGTTTATTTAATAATCTTAATAAAAGGTTATTAGTTGGTAAGTATGATTTTTCAGCGACTTTATTAATAATCTGAATGTTATTAGTTAAGTTATCTTCGTAAGAGTTAAAGTAGTTATGGTCGACTCCAATATCAAAAACCGTATAATGTTTAATTCTAAAGGGTTGGTGTACATGCAGATAAAGTACAATTGCTTTTTGGTAGTTCATACGGCACCTGCTCTGATGTGATAGTGATATAAATTATCTAATTTTTCAGCCGTATGATCCCATGATAAATTATTAAATTCACGGTATGAATTATTGTAAAGTTCATTTTTTAAAGTGTCATATCGAAGTGTTGACGAAATTTGATTGGTCATTTCTTTAATATCCCAAAAATCAACCTTTAAAAAATTATTAATAACTTCGGCTACACCAGATTGTTTAGAGATGAGAGCCGGTACACCATATCCGATTGACTCAAGAGCAGTTAAACCAAAAGGTTCAGATACTGACGGCATAACAAATAAATCACCGATAGCAAAAGCGTCTCTTAAATTTTTACCTCTTTGAAAATCGGTGAAAAGAACTTTATCACCGATACCTAAATCAGCTGCCAAAGTAACTAGCTCTAGGAACTGTTCTCCATTACCAACTAATAAAAAAAATGTCTTAGGATTATAGTAAATTACTTCCTTAGCCGCATAGAGTAAATTGGTTAAGCCTTTTTGGATGGTCATTCGACCAATATTGGTAACAATTTTGTAACCTTGGCTTTTTAACTGTCTCAGATATGTGTAGGTGTTAGATTCGTTGATATCAATTACAAAATCTTCTGGGTTAATGCTGTTGTGAATAACAGAAATTTTATCGGCTGGTATATCGTAATCATGAATAATCTTATTTTTGGTATGGTTTGATACTGCAACAATGCTATCGGCTAAGCGAAAGGCTAATGATTCAATCTCAAAGTGCAGTGGATTTGGTTGGTTGCCACCAGATCGATCAGATTCTACGGAATGAACATGCAGCACAACAGGAATATTTTTTCTTTCTTTAACTCTTAAGGCAGTTCGGAAAGTGATCCAATCATGAGCATGAACAATATCATATTTTTTAGTTTCGATAATTTTTAAAACCGCAGTTTCGTACAATTTTTCTTGATCTGAGAAGTCAACCCAGATTTCATTGTTGTTTTCATCTATATACTTGAAGGAATCGTATGATGAGCCACTCATCATGAATTCAATACCTGATTGAGGTATTGCAGGGATAACATTCATGAAATCAAAGTTATAATTACTGGTATACGGTAAAACAAATTCAATTTCAATATTTCGTTTTTGAAGTGATCGGCAGATATTGTATGAAGCTACACCTAATCCACCACTATTATGTGGAGGTAATTCCCACCCAAGCATCAAGACTTTCATTACCTTTGTTTTTTATCCCAATTATTTTTATTAATTACATTGTACCCTCATTAAAATCTAAACACAAGCAATTTTAATTTGCTATAATATTAATTATAATATCTAAAATAATGGTAAAAAATTGTTGTCAGATTAGTCAAGAATTAATTCATAAGATCAGTTATGAAAATGATAGATTGAACCAGCTTGATCAAAAAAAATCTTATATTGTTCAAAAAAACGACATTCTAGAAAAACGTCTTGAATCTATGAATATTGAAGAAAATCAGTATGGCGCTTTGTTCGTGAGTCAATTTGTTGTTTATGCTGTTAGTAAACATTTAAAATATATCGCTCAGGAAGCTGTAACTGAAAGAAGAATTATACATCATCAAAAAATTAAAGATAATTGTATTAATGAGCTTGATATTGTCATAGGTGGGTTTTGTAATAGTACGACTGGTTGTAAATTCTTGAATGAACAATTAGAGAGTTTTTAAATAATTGTAGATTTCAACCATAGCTAGAGTATCTAAACCACAATAAACCAATAAATCTTTAATTACTTCTTCTTTCTTAAACTGAGGATTATTGTCTAAAAAGGTTTGCATCCAGATTCTTTGAGCTGATTCACCTTCTGAAATATTTAGTGATTTATAAGATAATTTTTGATTTAAAACAGGTAAAACTTTTTTAATTGAAGCTGAACCTTGAAAATCTTTATCAACGTATAAGCCATCACTAAACGGAATCATTAAATCAACGATCCGAGAATTGATAGCCTTTAATTGATCTTTTTTTTCAGGGTATAACTGAGCCAATAAGACATTGCAACTTGACTCAAATGACATGTTCCAGACTACAATTGAACCATTTTCACCTATATTATCGATTAGTTGATCAGTTAATGGTTTAACCGGATTTGTGGCGTCCTGATGGATATATTCAAAGTGTTTTAACTTTTTATTTGGTGCTTCAATCACGTCTAAAGAATATTGAAATGGTAATTGCTGATAGGCTTTTA
>JAKBVU010000029.1 GCA_021841155.1 bacterium | reverse complement strand
TATCCTTGATTGAAGCTTTACCAGCATTAGTTAATCAACCTCATCAAATTGAATTATTTGCTGCTATTCATCGTTCTAAATATGGTCTTGTAGTTGGTCTTTATTTTGATGAACAACCAATTTTAAGTCGATATTTAATTAATAAAAGTCAAAAAATTTTAAAAAAGTCAAAACAACCATTACCGATGTTGAGTTATGGACCAGCCAGCGGTTTGTTTTTGGCTAAAAATATGTTAAATTTCATGAATTTAGATCTAAAATCATCTAAACACAATAATCGTTATGGTCTAGGCGTTATCGTACCGCCAATTCAACAATTATCTTTCGTCGATGAGCAGTAGGACTAAATTATTAATTATTGAACCGGATATTGTATTTGGTAATAGTCTAGTCAGTTTTTTGAATCATCAAGATTTTGATTGTCGGCTTGTTACGACTGCTCAAAAAGGCATAGAAGCTATAGATAATTTTAAACCAGATATGATTATCTTAGAAATTCAGTTAAGTGTTCATTCTGGCATAGAGTTTTTATACGAATTAAGAAGCTATGATGATATTAAGAAATGTCCAGTTATTGTCTATACTATGCTTGAAAAAAGTGTTTGGGGTCTAGGGTTTGTTAATTTGAAATTGCAGTTAAAGGTTGATCTGTATCTTTGTAAGCTCGACAATGATTTTTTTGATTTAACTAGTGAGATAAAAAAATATTTTAATCATAATTTAAGTCATGCAGTTAGTTAAAACTAGAGCAGTCGTTATTAATCGGATTAATTATTCAGAAGCTGATAAGATTATTACTGTTATTACTAGTCAGCATGGAAAAATACGTTTAATAGCTAAAGGTGTTAGAAAACAGAAAAGTCGTTTAAAGGCCAGTATAGAACTCTTACATCAAATTGAAATAATTTATAAGCCCAATAATGGTCAAATCTATACTTTAATTAATGCTCATTTACTAAAAATTTATAATCATATAATTTATGACTATGATAGATTATCGATAGCTTATTTATTTTTAAAAATTATTAATAAGGCGATCGAAGATAGAGTCGAGGATGTTTTTTTTAAACTTTTAACCGATAGTTTAGATGCTCTCAATGATCCTAAGATCAATCCTTTATTGGTTAAAATTTGGTTTTTAATTAATTTTTTGAAAATATCAGGTCATCAGCCAAATTTAACTAATCTGAAGAATGGCAATAAACTTCAAGCCAGTCAAAAGTATCAATTTGCTTTAAATGATTTTTATTTTGAACCAAGTTTAAATCATGATGGTATTGATGTGAATGATTTAAAGTTTTTACGATTGTTAGTTAGTCTTCAAGACTTAACAATTTTAAATAATGTCATTGAACAAGAAAAATTAGTCAATAAGCTCATGAAGCTGGTGGAGTCTATGTTTTATACTTATATTCAAGTATAATTTAGTTTATGCCAAAAGAAGTTAGTTTAGAAAAAATTGTTAGTTTAGCCAAGAGAAGGGGCTTTATTTTTCCTGGTTCAGAAATATACGGTGGTTTAAGTGGTACTTGGGATTACGGACCATTAGGAGTGCTTTTAAAACAAAAATTGATAGATTGGTGGAGAGATTATTTTGTTCATCAAAGATCAGATATGTTGATGGTTGATTCATCTATTTTAATGAATTCAAGGGTTTGGCGGGCGAGTGGCCATACAGAAACTTTTACTGATCCTTTGGTTGAATGTCAAAATTGTCATAATCGATTTCGAGCTGATAAAATTGATTTATCGATTTGTCCTAATTGTTCTAAAAAAAATACCTTTGGAGAAGCCAGAAATTTTAATTTAATGTTTCAAACATTGATTGGTCCAAACTCTATTCAAGATCAGAGTTTAGAGATCGATAAGAATAAATTGCTTGATTTAATCAATCATCAGTCTAGTGATCTGTTAAAGTTTAATTTGAATGATTTTTCTAGTTTAGTGAACCCTAGTTTAGTTTATTTAAGACCTGAAACCGCTCAAGGAATTTTCACTAACTTTAAAAATATTATAGATTCTATTTATCCAGATATACCTTTCGGATTAGCTCAGTATGGTAAAGCGTTTCGCAATGAAATTAGTCCTAGAGATTTTATTTTTAGATCACGAGAGTTTGAGCAGTTAGAAATTGAATATTTTGTTAGACCTCAGGAGTGGCAAAAACATTTTGATCAGTGGGTTGTTTTCATACAAGATTGGTATCAGTTGATAGGTTTAAATCAAAAATCTATCCATCTTCTTGAAGTACCTAAAGGTGATTTAGCTCATTATTCCAAAAGAACAATTGATTTTGAGTATGATTTTCCGATAGGCAAGGAAGAGTTAAGTGGATTAGCGTATCGAACGGACTTTGATTTAAAAAATATTGTTAATTTTTCAAATAAAAATATAGAATATCGTGATAAAAAAACTAATGAATCTTTTATTCCTCATGTTATTGAACCTAGTTTTGGCGTAGAACGAATGATTATGGCGATTTTGACAGAAGCTTATACTGAGGAAGTCATGGAAGATCAGAGCAGTCGGGTAGTTTTAAGGTTAGCTAAGCAGTTAGCTCCAATTAAAGTAGTGGTCAGTCCTTTGTTAAAGAATAATCAACCTTTAGTTGATAAAGCTTTTCTATTGTTTAAGAGTTTAAAAAAAGAATTAAAATTTGTTTTATATGACGATAATGGCAATATAGGCAAAAGATATCGTCGAGCCGATGAAATCGGTACACCTTACTGTGTCACTATTGATTTTCAGTCGCTAGAAGATGATACGGTAACGGTTAGAGATCGAGATACGACTTCTCAAGAACGAGTCAGCATTAATCAACTAATCGAGTATTTAAACCAATAATGACTCAAAAGCAGGCCTTAAAAATTATGCAGTCAGGCCATAATGTTTTTTTAACCGGTCCACCCGGAACAGGTAAAACCTATCTTTTAAAAACTTTTATCGATTGGGCGAAAAAAAATCGAAAAAAAATTGCCATTACTGCTTCAACTGGTATTGCAGCCAGTCAAATATCTGGTACTACTTTCCATTCTTGGTCAAGCATTGGATTAAAAAATAGTCTGAATCCGACCGAACGTAAGATTTTGACTAGTAGTGATAAGGTTATTAAGAAGTATCAACAAGCCGAAATATTAATTATCGATGAAATTTCTATGTTAGATAATGTTCGTTTTGATTTGGTTAATGATTTAGCTCAAGAAATTCGAGGTAATGATCAGCCCTTTGGAGGTATCCAGTTAATTTTAGTTGGTGATTTTTTTCAGTTACCTCCAATTGATCAAAATCGTGGAGCTGATTTTGTTTTTAAGTCAAAAACTTGGTACCAGGCTGATTTAAGAATTTGTTATTTAAATCATCAACATCGACAGGAAGAAGGCGATCAGCTGCTAGATATATTAATTAAAATGCGGACTAATCAAATTGATCAAACATCAATAGGTGTTTTAAAAGAACGTATCAAAGTTTCGTCTCAACCAATCAAAAAAATTTATACAGAACTTTATTCTCATAATATAGACGTTGATCAAATTAATTCTTACAGATTAAGCTTGATTAAACAAGATCTAGTTGTTTTTCCGGCTGAAACGAAGGGCAAACCAAAAGATCTGGAAAAATTATTAAAAAATATTTTAGTACCAGTTAATTTAGAGTTAAAGGTTGGTTGCCAGGTTATGATGGTAATTAATAATTTTAAAGCTGGTTATTTTAATGGTTCTCTAGGTGAGGTAATAGGTTTTAAGGATAATCAACCAATAGTCCGTCTTCAACGGGGCCCTATTATCGTTGTTGAGAAGTTTAGCTGGAAATTATTTGATGAACAAGAAAAATTGCAGGCTGAAGTAATTCAATTTCCTGTCAGGTTAGCTTGGGCTATAACAATTCATAAAAGCCAAGGAATGAGTTTAGATGCTGCTTTGATTGATTTAACTAAGTCATTTAGTCTTGGTATGGGCTATGTTGCTTTATCAAGAGTTAGATCATTGGACGGCTTATATTTAAAAGGTTTTAACGACCGTTCTTTACAATTAGCTCAAGAAGTTTATGATTTAGATTTTAGTTTAAGGTATTTTTCTAAAATTAATGATTTAACTGAAAAGGACTTATTTATAGAAGAGTTAGATCAAATTTATTCCAACAATAATTTAATTGACCAGACACTATTAGAAAAATTAATTGATTGGCGAACTATTAATTTAAAAATTGATTCCAATTTAATAGATATTTTACCAGATTCAATCTTAGAGATAATCTCAGTTTTAAAACCATTTAGTCGTTATCAATTGGAATCATTGCCAGGGATGAATAGTCATAAAATTAAAAAATATGCTAGGGAACTTCTAGTGATTGTTCAAGAATATGCCTTAGGACATTTAAATGTGCCGGACTATTCTTAATAAACTTTTCAATTGATGAGGACTTTGAGAAATCTATCCCGAAATGCAACAAATAAAAACTATCTTTTAAAAAAGTAGGACATTAGCTAAAGTACTGTTCCAAGCTTTAGAATTGGTATTGTATTAACTAATTCTTTAGAAAGGAAAGATTAACCAATGTCCTTTAAGCATATTAACGCAGATGATCGAAGTGTCATAGCAACATTAATTAACGAACAAAGAACAAATAGCTATATAGCTAGAAGATTGGGAGTTAACCGCTCTACCATTAGTCGAGAACTTAAACGTAATCAATTTAAGTCTAGGTTAAAGTCGAAATCACCACTAAAGCCGTCAATTTTAGATATAGATTGTCGTCATTATCGGGGTAATGGTTTAGCTCAAAATAAATATGAAGTAACCAAGAACTATACTGAGCAGTTAACCGTAATAGCTCAATATAATCGGTTTTATGTAGCTAAAGAAGCTACTAGAAAATCTAAGATTAGACGAACATTAGCTAACCAGCAACGTATCCGTCTAGTTCATAATAGTAATAGCTGGTTAGAAACTTATGTAAGATATCATTTAACTAAAGATCAATGGTCGCCAGACCAAATGTCTGGTGATCTTAAATATAACTATGGTATTGTTATCTATCCTCAAACTATCTATGACTACATTTATCTATCATCAGATAAAAAGTATCTAGTTAAACACTTACGTCACGGAGGTA
>JAKBVU010000007.1 GCA_021841155.1 bacterium | reverse complement strand
TCTTCGGACGCTTTTTAGTTACCTCCGGGTATAAACTCTTTTTTATCCTGAGTAACTGAAATTTCACTAAAACCAATTTAATCTTACCCTTTCTCATAGTATCTTTTTTTAATGATTACCATTTAGCTAATGAATTGATTCAATTGAATAGAACAAGTAGCTCAACATGATATCCTTAACTGTTCCTGATTTCAATTACTACAACTTCCATGATAACCATCATGTAGCTAAATTAAAATATGTTCTACTAAAAGGGATCAGTAACTTCCTAGTTACATCTATTTTTAGATCAATAACTTTGAAACTCACGCATCAATAACTCTTTCTAATACAGTATTTCTTTAACTAAGAAGTGAAAATTATTCTTGAGGTGCACCTCTAATATGACTCGTGTTAGAACTTTTATGCTTGTTAGCAGTTAAGATCAGTATTGACATATATATATAAATTTACTACAATTTTTATATGTAATTAATATAGGATTTATATGACATCACAAATAATCAACATTTCATTTCCAGAAGAATTAGTTAAGAAAATCGATGCTGTAGCTAAAGCAAATTATGTTACTCGTAGTGAATTTATACGTCAATCTGTAGTAAACCGACTACAATTAAAAGATAATGATGTCTGGGATGCTTTAGCAGCAGGAGCTGATAAATTACGGTTGAAAGCCAAGCAATCAGGTTACACATCAGACGATGACTTTATACGAGCCGTCAAAGAGGTTAGAAAAACAAAAAGTAAAGCCTAAATAGTCATGAGAGTTGTTTACGACACCAGTGTTTTAGCTACAATTCTTTCTCGACGTGAAGAGATATTACGTTTACAACAAGCAGTTTCAAAAGGGCATGTTAAATTAGTTACCTCACCTTTTATTCTTAACGAACTAGAAACCGTACTAACTAAAAAATTTAAGCTCACTAAACAAGAGGCTAAAAGTCGTATTCATCTTTTATCTAGAGTTTCAGAAGTTATTACACCTCAATTTGTAGAAAAAATCGTTCGTGATATTAATGATGATGCTATTATAGCAACAGCTGTTGCTGGTCGAGCAGATTATCTTGTAACCCTAGATAAAGACATGTTAATTCTTAAAAAACACAAAGACATAATAATTATTACACTAGCTCAATTTAAAGAATTAGTATAAGATCAACCCCTTAATTGAAATAACCTAAACTTACAAATAAATTATAAATATATCCCTATTTTACCGAATCTCAGTCGTGATAAGGTCACACCAGGCCCTCCACAAAGTGTATTTCATTCATTCTTCTATTTAAGTTGGGTAGAGATTGTACCCGTAAATAAGACTATTTTATTGAAGGCTAAACATTTTATCTTTTTTAACTAAAAAACCATTAGGAAATATTAAGTCTTACCTTTTCTCATAGTAACTTTGTCTAGACCACTAGTTAGCTAATAAATTATTGATAAAGTCTAGGAATCTGCTGAAATAGCGGTCTTAGGACTAGCAACTCTCTCAACGTGTTGGGGGTTATTAGGATCAAACTTAGCTTGTGATAGATAAACTAAGGATTACAATAATCACAATAACGTGGATCAGCAACTTGATCTTTGTTTGGATAAATAATATCTGCGGTATACTGACATTTACTACATTCATAAACATCATATAATATACAGCTAGTTGGTCGACCACATTGTTGACAAGGTAATCCTAATTTTGGATCAATTCTATAAAAACCAGGACTATAACAATTCGGACATTGTCTCTTGATATTTTCAATCAAGTTTTTTGTAGCTAATTCAATATTTTTCATCCTCGATTGATTAACGTGTGCCCTAAAATCTGTTTCCAACCAAATAGATTTATATTTTTTTAAATATATCGAAGCTGTAGTTATTAATTCTTCTTTATTAACTAAACCTTTAACCATGTCTGAATATTTTTTTTCACTGCTTTTAATAACAATAGCTTGTTTTGGAAAATTAATTCTATTGGCAAATTCTAAGACTTCATCAAGATTAAATGCCGTAATACTTTGAGCATAATTAACCTTTTCAGTATGTCCACCGAAAATTTCTAAGTTTAAGTTATTGTCTATAAAAACCACTATTTCAGTATTAACAACTCCAAAAGGAACTGCTGGATGAGGACCAAAAACACCTTCACTGGCAATACCAATATCTAAATTCAACATTTTCATGGCCGTTCTTGCTTTCAGTAAAACTGTTTCTTTTTGATTACCGGGTCTTTTTTTATCTAAAGTAAAAGTACCAAAATTATCTGTATCTAAGTTTTGTGGAACTTTAATTTTTATATTTAATTCTTTAGCAAACAATGGCGCAATAACAGTTTCTTTTTTATGTTTAGTGCCTAAAGCGGCTGATCGATTATCAAACTGTAAGTTAATTTTATTCATTAGTTATAATGATGATTTAATAAACATTAATTTCACCTAAAGATTTTGGTTGGGGTTGATAAACATCCTGATATTTATAAATACCAGGATACTGAGCAATAAAAGATTTTTGTTGTTGTTTATAAATAAAACCTAAGCTTAAAAGGTGATAAATATTTGATTGATCAACTGATCTTGGGGCAAAAAACATTGGTCCGGGTTGAGTAAAAGTAGATTTATTATAAATAACAATATTTGTTCCAGTTTTTACTGAAATTAGATTTGGCATAAAGCCATAACTATCATAAAAGATCTTAAAGGTTTTTTTTGCGAGAGCATAAAAACTATTCTTAAATTTATTGTAACAAAGTTTAGGCGGATAATAACCTAGTGGACCAACACCAATCTCACCCCTAATTTCCGGGTGATTATTAGCTTGAAATTGCCAAACACCAGACTTAATAACCTGAAAACTTTTAGAGCTACTAGGAGGTATTATTCCTAAATTTAAAGCATTATTTTGATTTGGTTGATTAGCTAAAGCTTCGAACAATAAATTTTTATTAGTGATATTCTTAACTGTTACCTGACTATTTAGTGGCACCGTCAATTCATTTGGCTCAAAACCATATTTATCAAAATATATAACTATTTGATTGGAGCAACTATTGATTTTATTTTTTTTATTAACAATTGGACTGGGTTTAGATTGAGTTATCAAAGTTGAATGATGTTTTTCACTTACAATCTTCTTTTTTTCAGATTTAAAAGCTAAAATCAAACAAACAATACAAATTAAGGTTAATACAACTCTTACCATAAAATATTTAAACTCATTATACTGCTATTCATAATATTTTTTAATCATTATTAAATTTTAGTGTTATTATAAAGCAATAACTTTAAATTTATTTTAAGTAATTAATCAGTTAAAAATATTAAAATAAAAAACTATGAAAAAACCTAAAACTTACTTTTTGAAGGATAGCTTATTAATTGGAAAAAGAACTCTTCTGATTACTCTTAAGCCTAAGACCCCAGAGGATGAATTAGATTTTTTAGCTGGCCAATACGCCTCAATTAATTTTGTACATAATTTTCGACCTTCTCCCGCTCGATGTTTTTCAATTGTTAGTTCACCATACGAAAAAGCTGAGTTGCAGTTTGCAATTAGAATTGGAGGTGATTTCACTAAAAAACTTAAAAGACTTCCGATTGATACTAAATTTCAAATCAATGGACCCTACGGAGATTTTGTAATTGATGAAAATCTAGATAAACATGCTATTTTTTTGGCAGCAGGTATTGGCGTTACTCCTTTTATTAGCATGATTAAATATCTATCAGATGTTAAATCTAAAATAACTATAACGCTTTTTTATAGTAATACAACTCAAGATAATATTCCTTTTTATGATGAATTAATGAGATTAACAAGCATTAACCCAAATTTTAAAGTCATTTTTTTTGTTAGTAACGGTCCTATGGACCCAGCTAAAAAAGGTTTTTTTATTGCTAATTATATTGAAATTGAACATATTAAAAGAATTGTTAAACGTCGAGCTAATAGTTTTACTTATTTTATATGTGGACCAACTAAATTTATTAACGACTTAAATCACGATTTAATCAACATTAACGTTAAGCCGGAAAAAATTATCATCGAACAATTTACGTCTAGTAATCAAATTAGTTCAATCTCTAACTTACCTAACAAAAAGCTAGAAAAAAGTATCTATATTTTACTTGGTGCTACTATGATCTTCGGAATTATTTTTATTGCAGCAATTGATAATCTTTGGGCTATACCTCAAGTTCAAAATTTAATTTATAAACAAAATAATAATAATGGTTTTGTAATTCAACTAAATCAAAATAATCCTAATAGTATTTATCTGCACAACAACCATTCTCCTATTACTAGTGTTTCATAAATGGAATATTTTTTTCAAAAAAAATATTTTGCTTTAAATTCAGATATTTTTATTTCAATTGTAAGCAAAGACAATCATCAACCAACAAATTTATTTTTATCAATTATTAAAATAATAGATGAATTTGAAAAAAATTATTCTCGCTTTCAAGCCAATAGTCAATTAACTGGTCTAAATCATCACACTAATCAAAAATTTTATATTTCAACCGAATTTATGGAAATTTTAAAAGAAGTTAAAAGACTGAGTGAAATTACCAAAGGATTATTTAATCCTTTTATACTACCCAATTTACAACAAGCTGGGTATGTAGGTTCCTGGCCTCATCCAAATTATGCCCAAGCAGATATCAACTATAAAAACGAAAATTTCCAGACAATTGATAAATTAGAGATTGGTAACAATTGGGTTAAAATACCCAAACACTCTGCTATTGATTTAGGTGGTATTGGCAAAGGATATCTATTAGATAAAATTTCTAACAAACTATTAAAATCTGGTTACAATAATTATTGGTTATCTATTGGTGGTGATATTATCGTTAACGGACACGATGAAAATAAACAAAATTGGCAAATTAAAATCGCTGAAGCCAACAACATTAATAATCTTTACAAAATAATCAGCAACGATACAGATCAATTACTTAGCGTTGCCACTTCAGGTATCACTAAACGTCGTGGATTAAATTGGAATCATATCATCAATCCTTCAACCCTTAAACCAGTTAATAATGATATCTTAACAGTCACAGTTAGTGGTAATAAAGCAGTAGAAACAGATGTTTTAGCTAAAACAATTTTAATTGATGAAAGCCTAGTAGATAAGTTTAAATCAATCAACTTGATTCACGAATGTTATATTCAAAGAAAAATCAATGATGATGTTTTTTTGAATTAGTTTTTTTAAAACGCTCTAATAATAATAAAATTAAAATAACTAAACAATCTATAATAATAATGACTGATTTATTGATAATTAGTTGGTGAAATAAATTATTATTAAGTAAAAACGACACTTGATTAGTTTTAATTAACGGTAAAGTTAAAAAAATAGCCAACACAATAAAACATACACTAGAAATTAAATTTATTAGTTTATGAATACCGTGGACACTTTTAATCATAAAAATAAAAGTTAAAACTACTGGTAAATATAAAATAACTAACTTAGAGTCATATGTTTGCGAGACATGAACAAAATTTGAAGAACTAAATAAATTGACTAATCTATTAACATTACCCGGTAATAAATTCGTCAATAAATAACCTATTAATAAACTAAAAAATAAATAAACCGCATTGACTCCGAAAATATAAATAATTAAAGCAGGAATTACCACCAATGCTATTAAATAAATTTCATGAGTCATGAATTTAATATAGCATAATCAGTTTATTTGTTCACTCTTAAGCACCAATTCGGTCTTTATGTCGACCAGCTCGAGCAGCCAAAACAGCATAATTAACTATTTGAGTTGCTACATCTTTCCCAGTAATTAATTCAGGAGTTTTAATACTAGCCGACGAATTAACTTCTAGTACTAGAGGACCTCTTTCTGAACGCATCATATCAACACCACAGACAGTTAGCCCGGTAGCTCGAGCGGCTTTTTGAGCGGTTTTCTTTTCTTCGTCTGTCAAATGAACGATCTTGCCTACACCACCTTGATGAGTATTAGCCCTAAAATCATCATCAAGACTTTGACGAAGTATACTAGCTACTACCTTTCCATTAATAACTAAGGCTCGAATATCTGTTCCAGCACTCTCTTGAATAAATTCTTGCACCAAAAAACTTACTCCTTCAACATAAAAAGCTTGCATCACCGCCTTGGCAGCTTTTTTTGTTTCAGCCAAAACAACTCCATTACCATGAGTTCCTCTAGCAACTTTAATGATAACCGGCGCGCCTCCAACTTGCTCAATAACTCCATCAAAATCTGAAGTATCTCGAGCAAAAACAGTTTTTGGAATCCCAATACCGGCTTTAGATAATAATTGCATACTTCTTAGTTTATCTCTTGATCGAACAATCGAAATAGAACTAGCCGTTGTAAAAACATTTTGCATCTCAAACTGTCTTACTATAGCCGAACCATATTTTGTTAAGTTTTGAGCTATACGTGGAATAACTATATCAACATCCTTCACTTCTTCACCCATGTAATAAACTTTAGGTTCATTTTTTTCTAGTGTGACATAGCATTTAGCATAATTAATAACTCTAACCTCATGACCCAAATCAATACTAGCTTCTTTTAGTCTTTTAGTTGTATAATTGCCCGGACCTTTAGATAATATAACAATATTCATATTTTTATTCCCTTCCTATAAACTATTTTCTAATTTTAAATTACCAACATCGACTAAAAAACGATTTTTTAAAATATTACGACCAATTAAAATCGGATATTTCATTTTTGAACGATCTGTTAAACTAAACCAAGCTTTTAAATTCTGGTTATGTAATTCAATATTTAATTTAATTCTATAGCGTTTCTCAACTATACCATTAGAACTTTTAATTTTAATATAATCATAATGTTTAAAAACCATTTTATGACCAGTAAAATAGACTGAATTAGGATCAAAAAAAATAACTTCAAGACCATTGGGTTTAACCGTTACGCTACTAGCTGAAATAGTTGATAAATGTGCACCGGTATCAATTCGACTAATTATATTTTTAATATTTAAATTTATTAAATCAATCTTTTCGATTGGCCCAATTATTGTTTTAGTTAGCACTTTTAAATTAAATCATATTTTATATTTTTTTTCAAGTGCTATAAACCACCACGATGATAAACTCTTAAAAAAACAATCACTATAAGAGCTAAAACGATCAAAACAACCGTAACAAGCATCGGAATAAATCCAGCTGAATTTTTTCTAAATTTTAGTCTTATTTTCATCTTATATTTTTAATTATATACTATTTATTATGGAACCAGAGTCCAATCAACCATTAAGTTATGACATACTCCAACATAATAGCTATCGAGCTGGTTATATTGCGGGTGTGTTGTTAACAAAATATATCCTAGAGCTTGAAAGATCTAATCATGATGAATTGACTGGTTTATTAAATAGACGTGGTTTAAGTGATGAATTAAAAGATAAAGACCTTAGTAATTATAGTTTAATATACTGTGACGTCAATAATTTTAAAAAAATTAACGATCTATTCGGTCACAATAAGGGTGATTATTTTTTACAGCAACTCGGTGATAAACTCAAAAAATCTTATCGTCCAGAAGACTTAATCGCTAGATTGGGTGGTGATGAGTTTGTTTTATTAATTAACCACAAACAAAGAAGTTTAGAAACTATTAGTCAGGAAGAAAAAACCAATATTATTAAAAAGCGATTTTCTCATTTAGTAACTTCAATTATTAATTCTCAGCCTCAAAAATATCATGAACAAAATTTAGGCATAGCTTTTGGTGTTGTTGGTTTTCAAGAAAACGATAACCTATCAAGCATGATTAATCGAGCTGATCAATTAATGTATCGCACTAAGAGTAAATCTAAAGATCTTTAAAAGTTTCTAACAGTTCTTTTTGATGACGATTTAAATGAGTTGGTGTATCAACATAAATAGTTACAATATGAGCTCCTCTTCCGTTACCCTTAAAATGAACAACACCGTGATTAGATAATTTAAAGTCAGTTCCATTTTGCGTACCCGCTGGTATTTTCATTCTAACTAAACCATCAATTGTTTCTACGTTAATTTCTGTACCTAATGCTGCATCAATCATATTGATATGCTCAGAACTTAGTATTAAATCACCTTCACGAGTAAATTTTTTATCAGCTTTAACCCTTATATTAACGTATAAATCACCCTTCGAACCGCCAGCTACCGCTTCACCATGTTCACGTAATCTAATAACCGCACCATCATCAATACCAGATGGAATTTTTAAAGTTATAAGCTGTTTTTTTAACTTTGTACCCTTACCCTTACAAACAGAACACAATTTTTCGGGAATTTTACCCGATCCATGACAAGTAGGACAAATTGAAGCTTGCTGAATATTACCAAATATAGTTCGACTAACCGTTACAACTTGTCCATTGCCATGACAAGTAGAACAAGTTTTAAGTTCATAACCCGGTTCAACCGTGGAACCTTTACAATGCTCGCAGACATCGTCAAGGTTAATTGTTAGTTCTATTTCAGTACCAAAAACAGCATCTCGAAAATCAATTTCAGCCTCAGCTTCAATATCTTGACCTTGTGATCGTTGTTGACGTGAATTTTTTGTACTCTGTCCACCACCAAAAAAACTATTAAAAATATCGCCAAGACCTAAATCACCAAAATCAAAATTAATATTTTGACCATTACCAAATCCTTCAAAGCCTTCAAAGCCATTAAAGCCCGACGACCCCCCAACACCTGCTTTACCAAATTGATCATATCGTTGTCTTTTTTCAGGATCTTTTAAAACTTCATAAGCTTCATTAATTTTTTTAAAATTGGCCTCATCACCACCTCTATCAGGGTGATGTTCAATTGCAGCTCGTCGAAAAGCTTTCTTTATTTCATCAGGACTAGCATTTTTTGAGACACCAAGTATCTCATAATAATCATCGCTGGCCATTGACTAGCATCTCCCTTATATTATTTATCGACAACTTCACCTTCTATTGGTTGACTATCATCATTTTTTTTGTCAGCTTCGTCAGTATTTTGATCGTCCTGTTGAGCGTTTTCTTTTGGTGCTTCATACATTTTAGCACCAATTGGCATTAATTTATCGTTTAGAGTTTTGATAGCTTGCTCAATATCTTCCTTAGAATTACTATCGGTGGCTATTTTTTTAGCTTCTTCAATAGCTTCGTTTAAGATTTTTAAATCTTCTTCAGAAATTTTATCTTTACTATCGGTTGTTAATTTTTCAGCTTGATAGATAGTACTCTCTAAAGTATTTTTAACTTCAACCAATTCTTTACGCTGTTTATCTTCTTCGGCGTGAGCTTCAGCTTCTTTAGCCATTTTTTCAACTTCAGATTTATCTAAATTACCTGAACCGGTAATAGTAATGCTTTGTTCTTTATTAGTTCCTTTATCTTTAGCTGTTACATTTAAAATACCGTTAGCATCAATATTAAACGTTACTTCAATTTGAGGTACTCCTCTTGGAGCTGGAGCAATTCCATCTAAAACAAATCTACCTAGTGATTTATTACCATCAATCATTTCTCTTTCGCCCTGAGCGACATGTATTTCAACTTGAGATTGATTATCGGCTGCGGTTGAAAAAACTTCGCTCTTAGATGTTGGAATAGTCGTATTACGTTCAATGAGTTTTGTCATCACACCACCCATAGTTTCGATACCAAGAGATAAAGGTGTTACATCTAACAACAAAACATCCTTAACATCTCCCTGTAAAACTCCGCCCTGAATAGCGGCACCAATAGCAACCACTTCGTCTGGGTTAACACCTTTCATTGGATCTTTACCGAAGATAGATTTAACTTTTTCTTGTACAGCTGGCATTCTAGTCATACCGCCAACTAAAACGACTGAACTAATATCACTAGCTTTTAAACCAGCATCTTTTAAGGCCTTTTGACACGGTTCGGCTGTTTTATCAATTAAATTAATCACTAATTGTTCTAATTTAGCTCGAGTTAATTTATGTTCAAAATGTTTAGGACCATCGGCATCAGCTGTTAAAAACGGTAAATTAATATTGACTTCTTGAGCAGTTGATAATTCAATTTTAGCTTTTTCGGCTTCATCTCTTAAGCGTTGCAAGGCTGGTTTGTCATTACTAATATCAATACCTTGTTCTTTTTTGAACTCATCAATAAAGTAATTTACGATTGCTCGATCAAAATCTGCTCCACCTAAGTGCGTATCACCGTTAGTTGACTTAACCTCAAAAACACCATCACCCAACTCTAGGATGGAAACATCGAACGTACCTCCACCCAAATCATAAACCGCAATTTTTTCATCGGATTTTTCGGCTTTATCCAAGCCATAAGCTAAAGCTGCAGCTGTTGGTTCATTAATAATTCTTTTAACCTCAAGTCCAGCTATTTTACCAGCATCTTTGGTGGCTTGTCTTTGACTATCATCAAAATAAGCTGGTACAGTAATGACTGCTTCTGTAACTTTATCTCCAAGAAATGCTTCAGCGTCGGTTTTTAATTTAGTTAAAATCATGGCGCTAATTTCTTCAGGACTATAATCTTTATCACCCATTTTAACTTTAACTGAATTACCACTTTTGACAATTTCGTAACCCATTAATTTCAAATCGCGTTGAACTTCAGGATCATTCCAATTCCTACCGATTAATCTTTTAACTTCATAGATAGTATTTTTAGAATTAGTTACCTGTTGACGACGAGCCAATTGACCAACCAATCTTTCATTATTTTTACCAACAGCTACCACAGACGGTGTAGTTCGATTACCTTCACTGTTGGCAATAATTTCTGGTTTACCAGACTGCATCACCGCCATAGCTGAATTAGTTGTTCCTAAATCAATTCCTATTATTTTACTCATTTTTATCTCCTTTTTTTCAAATTATCAGCAATCTTAATATTCAAGCGCTAACTTACATTTATATTAACTAATTGGCACTCAACTGTCAAGAGTGCTAATTAGTTTGTCTTTTAACTTTAACTAAAGCTGGTCTTAAAACATCTGAACCCAACATATAACCAGCTTGTAATTCTTCGCTAACAATCTCATTTTCACCATCTGAATTATCATCAAGGGCAATCGCTTCATGAAAATTAGGATCAAAAGTCTGATTAAGACTGACTATTTTGCGAACTCCTAATTTTTCAAAAACAGTCTCGAATTGTTTAACAATTCCATTGATACCTTCAATATAAGGATTGTCTTTTAGATCATTTGGAACATGTTTTAAGGATCTCTCAAAATTATCAACTATTGGTAATAGATCTTTGATGATTTCGGTCTTGTGATAAATTGCTAAAGATTTTTTTTCTTCATCAAAACGACGACGCAAATTTATTGCATCGGCCCTTTCTCGTTTTAACTGTTCAACCAATTCTTGAACTTGACTAGTTAAGTTTTCAATTTCAGCTTTTTGTTCATGAACGTTTGGTTGATTTTTTTTACTATTTTTTTCTTCTGACATTTTTATCTCCTTACAAAATAATTCCAAGCTCTTGACCAGCTCTCTTAACTAATGACATAACATTACGGTAACTTTGCCGAGTTGGACCCAAAGTACCAATATAACTTTTATCGGAAAATTTACCTTTAAAACAAGAAATAATTAACGTACAACCAGCCGATCGACCAACTGGATTTTCTTGACCAATATAAACACTTAGTGTTTCATTGGGAGCTGCTTCTTTAATCCATGGCTCTAAATTATCTAGTAATCTAGCAACTCTCATTACCTGTTGAGAGTCAATAAATTCCGGTTGACCAAAAAGATAACTTAAACCACTGATATAAAGTTGGTCACCTATAGTTGCTAATGCTAAGTTATGAGTTAATTCAACTAAAGTGTCAACTGCATTCTTAATGGCTTGTTCTGGTTCTCCACTATGAACTACTCTTGATACTAAAGCATTCTCAAACCTAGGTTTATTAAATAGTACCTGATCGTTTGTATTCAATAAATTGACATAAAATCGATAACCTTTATCTGTTGGAATTCGACCTGCACTAGTATGGGGTTGAGTTATATACCCCTTAGACTCTAATTCAAACATATCCGAACGAATAGTTGCAGATGAAACTTGAAAAACTTTTGCTAGTAAATTACTACCCACCGGACTAGCAACTTCTGCATACTGTTCTACTATCGCACAAAGAATATTTTTTTGCCTATCAGTCATCATCGTTTAACCTAAATTTTAATTAATCTAATTATAACTTTTTTAGCACTCAACTGTCAAGAGTGCCAAACATAGCAAGAAACTTCTTAATATCTAGATTTAAACTTTTTAATAGTTCAATCTTGTTTTGATCAGATGTTTCTAAAAAACCAGTTGTTAAATAATTATCAATTTGTTGAGCTGAAAGCTTAAAATCATTATTGATAATAATTACCCCATTTAAATCTTTAATAAAAGTATTTATGATTTTTTGAGCAGTCTTTAAACGCATTAATAGCTCAGAAATAGGCATATCAGAATCTCTTTTATAAAGTCGACTCATCCAAACATCAAACGAAGGAGGGATAATAAAAAATAGTTTTATTTGATGATTATATTGCAAGATTTTTTGAGCACCACCCAAATCTATATCTGTAATCATAAATTTGTTAATCTTTTTAGCTTTTTTTAATTCATTAAGACTTAAGCCTGAAACTTGTTGTTGATGAATGATTTCAGCCTCTAAATAATCGCCCCGCTTCAAACCTTTTAAAAATTGATCTTCGCTAATAAAATTATACTCACGACCATTTTTTTCTAAAATTCCATTATTAAGTCTTGGCTGTCTAGTAGTATCCGAAACCAAAAAATAATATCTATTTGACTGAGACAATTGTTTAATAATAGTACTACGACCAGATCCAGAAAAACCAAGTAATAGAATCAAACTTGTTTGATTTAATAAGTCAATATTAGTTTGACTAATTTGATAATTTTTTAAAATTTTTTGAAATTGATTTAAGTTATTTAAATGATTCATCAATCTTTCCTTAATAGTACTTGAAATGCTTCAGCTGGAATATCAACTTTACCAAATTTTTTCATTCTAGTTTTACCTTTTTTTTGTTTAGCTAAAACCTTCTTTTTCCTAGATACATCACCACCATAAAGTCCAGTTGTAACATCTTTTCGAAAAGCTGAAATGTCTTCCCTGGCTATAATTTTATTATTAATACCAGCTTGAAGTGAAACTTTAAAATTCTGGCGAGGAATTATTTCTTTTAATTTTAAGATTACTCTTTGTGCTATTTGCCTCGATTCTTGACGATGAACAATCATCGATAAAGCATCAATTTTTTCTTGCGCTACATAAAAATCAACCTTTACCAAGTCAGCTACTCGATAATCAGCCATATCATAATTAAGTGATCCAAAACCACTAGTAATTGTCTTTAAGTCATCATAAAAATCTGTTAACAAATTAGCCAGTGGAGCTTCAAAAGATATTAAAGCTTGATTTTCAATATAGCTAATATTTTTTTGTTGACCACGGCTTGATGAAATTAACTGAACAATTGACCCAACAAATTCTTTAGGACTAATTATTTCACCCTTTATCCATGGTTCTTTAATTGATTCAATAGCAGTAATATCTGGTAATTCGGTGGCACTCTGAATATTTTTGATAGTACCGTTATTTAAAAATATTTCATAATCTGTAGATGGATTAGTAATAATTAAATCAAGATTATACTCACGTTCTAATCTTTCTTTAATAATATCTAAATGCAATAAACCTAAAAACCCAATTCTAACGCCGAAACCTAAAACTGGTGAATTTTCTAAACTATATCTAAGAGAAGAGTCATTTAAAGCTAATTTTTCTATAGCTACTTTTAAATCATTATAATATTCGTTACTAGCTGGATAAAAACCAGCATAAACAAATGGTTTAACTTCTTTATAACCGTCAAGAGGCACAATATCTAAGTCTGTTTCTAGAGTTAAAGTATCACCAACTCTAGCATCTTGAGTGGAATGAAAATTAGTAACAACATAACCGATTTCCCCTGAAGATAAACCTTTCATTGAAAATTGCTGAGGTTTTAAAACACCAACTTCTAGAGCTTGTCCTTTAATTTTATTCGATAACATCATTATTTTTTGATTTGCTAACAATTGACCATCAAAAATTCTAATATACAAAATAACTCCCCGGTAGTCATCAAAATAAGAGTCAAATATTAAGGCGCGTAAATTTTTTTGGTTATACTCCGGCTGAGGTATATTAGCAATAATTGATTCTAAAACATCTCCAACACCTTGTCCTGTTTTAGCTGAAATTTTTAAAATTCTTGACGGATCGACTGCTAATAAATCAATTAATTCACGTTCAACTTTTTCAACGTTAGCTGCCGGTAAATCAACTTTATTGATAACAGGGATAATGGTTAAATTATTTTCAATTGCTAAATACAAGTTCGCTAAAGTTTGAGCCTGAATACCCTGGGTTGCATCAACTACCAAAATTGCTCCCTCACAAGCCGCCAAAGATCTAGAAACCTCATAACTAAAATCAACATGACCGGGTGTGTCAATTAGATTTAGCTCAACTCCTTTATAAAGCATTTGAACGGCTGCCAACTTGATGGTTATACCCTTTTCGCGCTCTAAATCCATTTTATCTAAAATCTGATTTTTCATTTCTCGAGCTTGAATTGTTCCAGTCATTTCTAACAAACGATCAGCTAAAGTTGATTTACCATGATCTATATGAGCAATAATACAAAAATTACGAATACTTTTCTTAACCATTCTTAATACTGAATTCTAACCGGTTTAAGTATAAATTTCTTGATAGTTTTTAAAAATGGTTTAACTTCATCAAGACGAAATAAAGCTGAAGAAAGAATATGAACTATAAAAATAGCTCCTACAATTAAAAACAATTTACCACCTAAAACAATCACACCTTTGTCTTTTAATTCTAGAGGATAAAACTGAACCATAATATATCCAGCAATACCACTAAATATACTAGCTAGTCCGATTTTAAAAATACTTTTAAAAAAGCTAAAGTCAAAAATTTTTCTATCACGCATTATCATTACTGTAACCAAAATTAAAACTTCGACAATACCGACTATCGATTGAGCGATTGCTAAGCCAGCAATACCAAAGGCTGATTTTTTGGCTAAAATAACCGCCAAAACAATATTTAAAGCGATTACAAAGAAAGAAACAAAAAGAGGAGTTTTATTATCTTTATGGGAATAAAACCATCTAGAAACAATTGAATACATAATTCTAGAAAATATAGCAAAAGTTAAAAAACCCAACACAATGGCAATATCGTTATCTCCTCTAGTATAAATTAATCTAGCCAAATAGCCTCGACAATAAAAAGTTACAAAACAAACTGGTACGCCAATCCAAATCATCGTTTTTAATATTTGTCGAAAATCTTGCCGAAATAAATCTGGTCTTTTTTGACTTAATCGTAGATTAAGACGTGGAAACGCAGCCGTAGCAATAGTCGTACCCACCAATAAAATTGGAGCAGTCGATAAAGTATAAGCATTAGCAAAATTAGAAATAGCACCAGCTCCTAAACCACTTGCAATGTGAGTTTCAACAATATTTTCAATTTGATCAATTCCTTGATCAACTGAACGGGCAGGTAAATTTCTTAAAACCTGTTTAAAATCTTTTGATCGCCATAAAATTTTCGGTTGCCAGTAGAAATTAGTTTTATAAAGACCAATCACTACAATTAATAATTGAATGATTGCACCAATCAAAGCACCAATCCCCAAACCAACTAAGCCGATATTATGCCTAAACAAATAAATACTGATTATAATTGAAGCATTATAAAATAATGGTGCTATAGCATAGAAAAAAAATCGACCCATCGTTTGTTGAACACTGGTTAAAATACCAGACAAAGTAAACAAAAGTGGATTAAAAGCTAAATATCTCATAATATTCGCAGCAGTGTTAATTTCTTTTGGTGGTAAATGAGGAGCAACAACATATTGTATTAAAGGGTGAGCAAAAACAATAATCAAAATACCAACAACAAACATAATTAAAGACAATAAATTCATTAAAGAATCTGATAGCTCCCACATGGCACGTCTAGTACTATTTTGATATTTATCGGCTAGAATTGGAATAAAAGCAACCCCCAAAGCTCCAGCTGATAAGGTAAAAAATAATAAATCTGGGATATTAAAAGCTGCAAAATAAGCATCAGTAGAGTTAACACCAATTAAAGGAAAATTAGCGTTAACTAATTTAGTTCTAAGCAAACCAAGTACCTGACCTAAAACTGTTGCTGCAATTAAAATAAATGCGGCCGTTGAAACCGAAGATAGTTTTTTTCTAGAACTAGTATTAGTCTTGGTTTCTTCCATAAAATTACAATCAGTATAGAACAGATTATTCTAACTAGCTAGCAGAAAAATAAATCAATATAACATTGCTGTTTTAGGCAATTTTGATCCATCTAAAATTTTAGCTACTTCTTCGGAATCTATAGTTTCTTTTTCCAATAAAACATCTTTCAGTTTTTCTAAATAATTTAAATTACTTTTGATGATACTTCTAGCTCGATTAGCTGCTTCGTTAATAAGATTCTCAATTTCATCATCAATAATTTTGGCAGTCGAATCTGAATAATCTCTATCATGAATGATTTTATCCATAGTAACACTTTCATCATTTTTAAAGACCTGGTTGCGTAATTTATCTCCCATTCCCTGATTAACAACCATATCTCGAGCCAATTCAGCAGCGCCTTGCAAATCTGAACTTGCGCCGGTTGTAACTTTATTTTTACCAAATATTATTTCTTCTGCAATACGACCACCCAAACCTCGAGCTAAAATATCTTTCAATTGAACTATTGAACTAAAGATTCGATCTTCTGGAGGAATAAACCACGTTACCCCACCGGTTCCGCCGCGAGGAATAATGGTTATTTTATGAACAGGGTCACTATCCGGCAAAACATGTCCGACTAAAGCATGACCAGCTTCATGATAAGCCGTAACTTTCTTGTCTAAATCACTCATAACTTTATTTTTTCGCTCTGGACCAATTGCAACGCGTTCAAACGCTTCGGTTACATCATTAGATAAAATTTGACTATGAGAATTACGAGCAGCAATAATTGCTGCTTCGTTAGTTATATTAGCCAAATCTGCTCCAGAAAAACCAGCTGTTTTGGCAGCTAAAGAATCAATATCAAAATCTTTAGCTAGAGGTTTACTTTTAAAATGAATCTCTAGAATAGCTGCTCGATCTTTTCTATCTGGCAAACCAATATTAACTCGACGATCAAATCGACCTGGTCTTAACAAGGCTGAATCCAAAACATCAGCTCGGTTAGTAGCCGCTAGAACAATCACATTTTGACCTTGTTCAAAACCATCCATTTCAACAAGTATTTGATTTAAAGTTTGCTCTCTTTCATCATGTCCTCCACCCATACCACTACCTCTTTTTCGACCAACTGCATCTATTTCATCTATAAAAATTATACAAGGAGCATTTTTCTTGGCTTTAGAAAATAGATCTCTCACTCTTGAAGCTCCAACACCAACAAACATTTCAACAAATTCAGAACCTGAAATGCTAAAAAACGGCACATTGGCTTCACCAGCTGTTGCTCTTGCCAACATAGTCTTACCTGTTCCCGGAGGACCAATCAATAAAACACCTTTAGGAATTTTTGCTCCTAAAGAAGCATATTTTTTAGGGTATTTTAAGAACTGGACTACTTCTTCTAGATCTTGTTTAGATTCATCGGCTCCAGCCACATCTTTAAATAAAACCTTATCTTTTTCATTGCCATAAAGTCTTGCTCGACTTTTACCAAAATTAAGAGCTTGATTCCCTTGACCTTGAACACTTTTAAGCATAAAGAAAATCACACCACCTATTAATAAAACTGGCAGAATAGCTTCACCGATTGATAACCAAACTGACGATGAACTACTTTGAGGTTTATAGATTACATTAACCTTACTATAGTTTAAACCAAGGTTCTTAAGACTTGCATTAGTAGCGGTATAACTCTCTAAAGTTACTGCACTGGGTTTTTTTGGAACAATTAATAGCTTATTAGAACTAGCGCTAACAGTTATGCTTTTATAATCTCCAGCGTTAGCATTACTAATCACTTGACTTAAAGGCAAAACATCAACTTTTTTATTAGAATTTGATGAGGAGGCCAAGATTGCCAACCCAAGCAAAACAACAATTATTAAAAAACCAATGTTCTTAAAATTGTTGCGATTATTGTGTTTATTGTTGATTGTTTGACCGTTCATGAATTATATTATACTTTCATAGGTTAAAAATTACTAGCACTTATACTGCTTGAGTGCTAAATATTCTTTCTCGACCTGGATATAGTAATTATCTTTTATATCGATTTTCTTACCAGTTTCAAGTAATTGACTATATTTATATAATCTTAAAATAGCTTTTTTATCAAAATTACGCAAATTATTTTGTCTCAACCAAAAAGCTAAAAAATCCTTAGCCATTAAATCAGGATAATGATTAATAAAACTTTTTTTTATTTTAGTTTTGTCATTTTGATTGAGTAAACTTAAAAATAGCTGATCTATTTGTTGATTTAAGACTTCTGTCTGTTGAATTTTTGCAACCAACCAATCTAATTGAGATTGATTAAACACTGGAATAATCTTATGTCGAATAAAGTTACGACTATATTTTAAATCAAAATTAGTTGAATCCTCTCGCCAAATCAAATTATGATCATTGGCATACTTAATAATATCTATTTTTTTAAATTTTATTAAAGGATGAATAATATTTGAATTATTCATTAACGGGCTCAATCCCAATCTACCAGTGCCTCTTAAAATATTAAAAATAACTGTTTCAATTAAGTCATCTTGATGGTGAGCTGTAATAATTTGATCAATTTTTAATTTTTGTTGTAACGAAAATAAGAAATCATAACGATATTTTCTGGCTAATTCTTCTGAAACCATCGGTCCCAGATGTCCTTCTTGATAAAAAAAAACTAAATTACTAGCTTTTGCAACATTCTCTACTAACAATCGATCTTTTTTAGAATCTTGTCTAATACCGTGATCATAATGAGCTATTATAAATTGATATAAAGATTTATTATCAAATTGAGATAATAATAAATTCAATAAAACCATTGAATCAACACCACCCGAAATAGCAACAATATATTTACCCGGTTGAAGATTGACTCTCATAAATATATAATAGACTATAGTGAAAAAACTTTATTTAATTAGACATGGTCTAAGTCTCAACAACACCATCGGCTTATTTTCTGGACACACTGAAACACCACTAGTTGATGAAGGTCGAGAACAAGCTAAACAAGCAGGTTTATATATAAAAAAACACCAGCTTGATATAGATTGTATAGTGTCTTCGCCTCTGCAGCGAACTATTGAAACCGCCAAGACAATAGCTAAAGAGATTAATTATAATGAGAAAGATATTATTATTAATGATCTACTTATTGAAAGAAACTATGGTCCATTTGAAGGCAAACCGTATATACCTCATTTTGAACATCCAGACATTGAATCAATTGAATCTTTACAAAAAAGAGCCGATGAGGCTTTAAAATTTTTGAAAAATTTAAAGGCTAATAATATACTACTTGTTACCCATGGAGCGATAGGACGTGCATTGCAAGTAAGCTTAAATCCTAATTTAGAATTTCATAAAACTCAAAAATTATTAAATAGCCAAATCATTCAAATATTATGATATTATATAGCCATATTTCGGCGACGTAGCTCAGTTGGTTAGAGCACAGGACTCATAAGCCTGGGGTCAGTGGTTCAAATCCACTCGTCGCTACCAAATTGACATTTCAGAGTATTTAAATTTAAAAATCTTTATGACAGAAAAATACAACCCAGTAGAGGGTCAAGTATTTGATGTTTATCTTGCTGCAACAGCATTATTGGTTGACATCAATACAACCACAACCGAGACAATACTAAAAATTTCTCAGACTTTGAAAATTTATTACTAATTTACCGTTTTTTAAACTAAAGATGTTCTTAGAACTATTAGATCGTATATCTAGTAAATACAAATTAATCCTAGTTTTTTTATTAATTTATTCCATAAATTCGATTTAAACCAAAATATAAAACCCACTCTTAAGGGCAGGTTTTATATTTAAAAATTAAAAATAATTAGATCTTTTGAAGTAATCTATCTATTTTTAAAATTTGACCGTCAGAGGTTTCTGACAACTCATAGCTTAAGCTAAAAGATTGCATTTTTCCCCCTTTTTTTATTTTAGTTTTTGTTTTTGATAATAAATTACCAATACCTATATCATAGTTTTCAAAAATTATTTTTACAAGATGTTTATTTATTTTTTAATAATAAATTGTAGTTTTTTTTACTTTTAAAAACAATCGTGATAATTAATAACAAACAAATTAAAATAATCGAAGAACCTAAATAAAAATCAACCGTTGGCAATGGAGGTTGATTAATAACAACAAGGGGTCGAGAGTTTTTTGAAGTTAAAACTTGACTATTTTTAGGACTATTTAAACTATTAACAGACAAATTAATATTATTAGCATTAGAATTAAGGATATTTTGATTTAAACCAGTTTGAATATTGTTGGTATTTTGACTTAAGACACCGTTATTACCAACTATACTTTGTGGGTTTGAAGTACCACCTAAAGAAGAATTACTACTACCCTGGCTCAATGAATTCATATTTTATATTCTATAATAATCAAGTTATAATCACTAATCTAGTTCTATTAAGGTCTTAATAGAATTTGACGCCAAGACAGAACACTATAACCTGATGTTAAAGGAAAATCTGGTGGTGGATTATATTTTAAATTATAGTCATACTGTGTTGTGTTATTTAAAATACCAGAAATGTAACTACTTTCTGGACTGTAATAGGCCGCATTGCCGCATTGATTACTACCATCTAGCCAAGTCCAAGTCCAAGTTTGTCGAGTGCCAACCGATCCATAAAAAAGAAATTTTTGGTTTGGACCAACCCAACCAGTTGTACAATACCATGGATATGACTGGTAAACATCAGGAAACCATACATTACCATTTTCTGCCAATAACGCTGCATCGACTTCAAAAGTAAAAGAAGAATCACTTGGGGGTGGTGGAGCGTATGGTGCAATAATAACTGAATTTTGAGCGATCAAACCAATCGTATCTGAACCATTCTTTGTGCCATAAACCAATGGCCCAGCGATTTCAATATTGGCGTAATGATTTGAATTAGAAGCCGTTAATCGACCAGCCGCTATACTAACATTGCCATTAAAGTCTGGATTAGATAAAACCCAGACATTTGCTTCAGCAAAAATAACTCCCTTAGAAGGAATTGGAATATTAGACGATATGGCTGTTAGACTTAAAGCTGTTTGATAGTTTGACTGAGCATCATTTTGTCCGTTAACATCGTACAAATTATAAGTATTATCTGGGTTTAATTGAATTAAATAGCCTTCCGTAGGACTATAAGACCCCTTTCTTGCCGGTAAATAAGCTGCTGTTAACGATTTGGGTGTTTGAGAACAAACATGAGGAGAATTATCTAGCGGTGCTGTTAAAGAGTCTTCAGAAAATGCTTCTTGCTTCATATTACAAAGACTAGATGAAATTTCATTAAAATTAACCGTTGGAACTGGATAAACCCAGTCAGCTTTTGATCTAGTATTACAATTAACCGGAGTAGTAACCGTAGTACTACACCAAACACCTGGTTCTGGACTAGTTCCATTACCACCTAAACTAGTTGATGGCACATAGCTACTATTTGCGCTACTGACAGTTGAAGTATTAGGACCATCCATTCTAATACCCTGATTGGAATCAACCGGACCATCAGCAGTCTCAGTAGCACCAAACCATAAAGCCGAATCACTAACAACACCGTAACTAGCGAAAGATGGTACGCCAATTTGCGCTTGAACAGTTTGTTTAATCGAACTGTTTAAAACCTGGCCAATTGATGTTACTTGTACAATTGTTGAATTATTAACCGGTGGTTTAATATAAAGAGTGTAAGTGCCCTCAACCCTTCCATTGGCGCCAACATAATTATGGACATAAGGTCCATAACCTAAAGTAGGGTTTTTTGCATAGTTAGTTGTACCATCTGTATAATTCGTAGCATTAATATCTAAATGCCATTGATAGTAATTAATGCCCGCTTCAGCCATATTGAGAGCTTGTTGAGTTTGTAAATTATTACTAGCGACAAAAAAATTATTTAAAGTCACTCCTGTAATAGCTGAGCCTAAAATAGAAAAAGCTATAATAACTGAAATTAAACCTGGTAACATTTTTTAACCTTTAACATTATTGTACAATACTTCTATTTCTTAAACTTATTATTAAATTAAGTGATTGAGACTTATTATTAAAACCAGCTACGGGAGAAATTAGATTAATACCAACACTAATAATCAAATTATTATCAGTAATTGGAGGATAAAGAATATTTTGACCCAAACCATAATATGTAAACAAACCCTTTGAGGAACTATAATCATATTTTGAAATTATGACATATTGTTTAGTCTCAGAGGTAATTGGTTGTCCGATTGGTGGATTAGCGCTCATCGGAGTAACCGAAGCTAAAAGTTGATTTTTTTGACTATTAAGATAATAAGTTACTTCTGAAACATATGGATCACTAAGATTAAAATATGAATATAGCGTTAAACTGTCAGGAGAAGCATTGACTATACCAGTTGCCCCTCTTATCACATTGCCTATCCTAGTTGATTCAACTTGTAGGTTGGTAAGTTCAATACTGTTTTGTTGTTGATCTAGAAAAGAAATCAAAGTGTTATTAAAAAACACTCCAAAAGTTGCAAACAAAACACCAATCACCAAGATAACTACCATTAACTCAATTAAGGTAAAGCCTTTTTGATTCATATTTAAACTCTTGAAATTACGATGAAACAATGATGCCTCCTAATAGCGGTGCAGCTGGTAATTTTAATGTATAGCCCTGAGTTTGCACTTCCAACTGAGTGTTACCTGTAATGACACCTGTTAAATTAACTTGACAATTTAAATTAGTTCCATTACCAGTACCAGTACATTGTGCTTTAAAACTATTAGTATTTTGAATAAAACTTATCTGAGTTTGACAACTACTGGCTGAATTACCACAGGGTAAATTTGTGCCGGTAAGATTAAAACTAAAGTCAGATAAACTACTCGAAGTCTCACTTACTGTAGATGGTGTTAAGGTGTCAATTCTTGGAAATGCTGGATTAGAAGTTAAGATTAATCTAACTTCTTGTAAATAATCATTACCCTGATAAGGGAAATATGGTCCGGTATACGTTGAAGATAGAAACGTTGGTACAACTACTGGATAAAATGAATTATTACCCGAGTAAGCAACAGCTGCAACTAAATAATAGTTTGTTCCGCCAACTGAACATCCTTTATTGCCACTAGTTCCACAAAAATAATAATTACCAGGTACTAAATTCTGTAAGCCGACATAACCCGAAGAATTAGTTACCGGAGAAACATTGGGAGCAACCTGACTATTATAATAATAATCATAATTTGTACTAGAAGTATACTCTTTATAACCTCCTTTAATGGCTACCGTAGCATTACCAATTGGACTACCATTAATATCTGTCGTATTAATTAACAGACTATACTGGCCCATCGGCCTAAGAGTCAAAGTCACATAATCTGAATTTTGCTGTAATAAATCTTGGTTCGGATAAACCGGTACTAAATTTCCAAAATTAGCAATAGTCGATAAACTAGAATAACCTGAATAAGAAGCTGAAACTGTATAATCAAACTTGCGATCTGGTGGCATACCGTAAAAAACAGCTATACCATTTTGGTCTGTGGTTTCGTAAGCATTGACGCTTGGTGAAACGGAAGAATTCACAACATGGACTTTGGCACCAACAATTGGATTACCGTTATTATCAATTACTTTTACAATGATGTTACCACTATTATTAATAACACCAGAAACTGGGGGCGCAATTTGAGTATCCAATTTAGCTAGAATTAAATTTGAACTATCGGTCACAACAACTCGAATGTCTTTATAATCCTCTGCATCACCCGGATTCGGAGCACCTTGTGGAGGAGGGTAATTTCTGCAATATTCTTCTTCGAGTTGTAAACTAGGATAAGAACCACAACCATTATAAGCATCGTCAACGTAGACTATTTCGGTTTTAATAATATAAGTATGTCCATTAATGGTTTTATCAACCGAAGCCGGTAAATATGAATTAGCTACAATCGGACCATTCTGAACAGCTAAATTTTGATAAGGAACTGTTTGATAGTATTCCATTTGATTGGTTGCGAGAGTCAATGCTTCAGCTTCACGACTAGCTACAATACTACTATGCACAACCGAAATATAAAGATTAAAAAAGGCAATAACAATAATTAACAAAACTACCAAACTCAGCATTAATTCAATTAACGTAAAACCCTGATTGTTTTTTAACATCACCTATTATTATAAATAAAACATAAGAAATTAATAAATTAAAATACCGCCTCTAAATAAGGCGATATTAAAATGTTAAAATCTAAAAATAATTATTTAGCGTTTTTAGATTCAATAACAATTTTCTTAGGTTTTGGTAATTCTTTATATGGCACTGAAACTACCAATAAACCATGCGAGAATTTGGCTTTAATATTATCTAAGTCAACATTTTTAGGTAATGAAAAACTTCGATAATAATTCGTAGCACTTTCACGATGTAAATATTTTTTATCACTTTTCTCGCTGTGTTCAGCGCTAATTTCTAAATTACCCTCATTTTCGGAAACATTAATCTCATTTTCTTTAAAATGAGGTAAATGAACTTCAATATTAACAGCTTTGTCATCACCATAAATATCGGTTACAGGCAAAGTGGAATTATTGTTAGAAAAGTCATTTAAAAAATCGTTTATTTGATTTTGAAAATTATTTAGATCTGCAAATGGATCAAATCTTACGATTGGCATTTTAAATCCTCCTTTTTTTAGTTATTTAATGCTTTTTAGCATCATTAATAATATATCTAACTAGCACTCTAATGTCAAGAGTGCTAGTTATAGTAAAATAATCAACATTATAAGTTATTACCCTTAAATCAAAAAATTCTGATTACAAAATAATGATTAGCTCGTTCGAAACCACAAGACCAAAATCAAATTATGGGGCGAAGTTTTAAGAAGTAATAAAATAGACCGGTCTAGAAGACCGGTCTATCTCTGTTGGTTCTTAACTTGGTTGCGGGGACAGGACTCGAACCTGTGACCTCGTGGTTATGAGCCACGCGAGCTGCCGCTGCTCCACCCCGCTATATATATTTCTAGTTTTTTATACTACCACACTACAGGCTATTGTCAATTTTAAGTTATTTAACAAATAACTTGTTTGATATAATATCATGCTATGGGGGCGTAGCTCATCGGTTAGAGCAGGCGGCTCATAACCGCTTGGTAGTTGGTTCGATTCCAACCTCCCCCACCAAATAAAGCTTTAGATATAATATTTTATAACCAAACTCCTAATCTAACTATTGATTCGAGCCCAATGATTAATAAATTCTACGAAGCCGGAAATTTCTTTAGTCGTTAAACCTTGAAATAAGTTTTGATTTTCTAAGCCTAAAGCAATTAACAGTTTATTTTGTAATTTAATACCTTTGGTGGTTAGACTTATATCTTTAATACGACGATCATTGATTGACTCTTGTCTAGTTAGAATTTCTTTTTTAACTAAAGCATCAATAATCCCAGTTATGTTAGACGGATCACACTGAAATAAGTTTTTAAAATAATTCATTGGAAAAGATTTATTATGGTCGATTGATATTAATGTCATTAACTGCATCACAGTTAAGTCATACTTTAAACTCAACTGATACGTTTCATTTTTAAAGTGCATCGAAAATTCAATTAAATTTCTATAAAATAAACTGTTTAAATTTGTCATATTAAATATTTGTCATATTAAATAGTTGACATCATCAACTATTAATTCTACTATATTCTAGTATATTAATAAAATCAAGGTAAATATGAAAGAAAAAATTAAATCTCATTGGCTTATACTGGTTATTTTGGCTTTTGCGCAATTTATGGTTGTCTTGGACTCTTCAGTCGTCAATGTAGCCCTACCCCACATTCAAAGAACTTTTAGTCTATCAACATCTAATTTACAGTGGATCATTACAGCTTATACCTTAACTTTTGGTGGTTTTTTACTATTTGGCGGTCGAGCAGCTGATCTATATGGTCGTAAAAAAATATTCTTAATTGGTGTAGTTTTTTTTGGTCTGATGTCGTTAATAGATGGTTTTTCCAGATCTGGTGGCATGTTAATTGGTTCTAGAATTTTACAAGGTTTAGGTGCGGCTTTTATGTCGCCAGCCGCTTTATCGATTGTTCTAACTAAATACCGAGAAGGGCATAGTAGAAATATTGCTTTATCAGTTTGGGGTGCCGTGGCATCCGGTGGTGCAGCTGCTGGTGTTTTACTTGGTGGAATTTTAACCCAGTATTACGGATGGCGTTGGAATTTTTTTATCAACGTACCAATTAGTATTTTAATTTTTATAATTGCTTATAAAATTGTCCCCAGTCATGATGCAGAGGAAAACAACAACGCAATTGACATTGCCGGTGCAGTCAGCGTAACAATCAGTATGCTGTCATTAGTTTACGGTCTAACCCAAGGACCAACTTATGGTTGGTTAAGCTTATCAACTTTACCGTTTTTTGGAATCACTATCGTCGGACTAATCTTCTTCTACTTTAACGAAAACAGACAAAAACACCCCCTTTTACCACTGAACATTTTTAAGAATAAGAACTTAACAGGCGCTAATCTAACAATATTTCCCGTAGTTGCCAGTGTTTATGCCTTATTCTTCTTTTTATCTTTATATATTCAAAATATTTTAGGTTATTCACCTGTTAAAACCGGTTTATCGTTTTTAATTGTTCCTATCGCAATCATTATTGCAGCCACCCAAATACCAAAAATTATTAAAATATTTGGTTCTAAATATGTACTTATAGGTGGTATTGTCTTAATCGCTATAGCTTTAATTAATTTAACTAGATTACCAATTCACAGTAACTATTTAACAAATATTCTACCCTCATTAATAATTTTAGGTCTGGGAGCTGGAGCTAGCTTTGTTTCGGGTACTATTATTGCTACTTCAGGAGTCGAAGAACATAAATCAGGCTTAGCTTCGGGTATTTTAAATACTTCTCAACAAATTGGTGGATCGGTTGGTTTAGCAATATTGACCGGGGTAACATCATCTTACGCCTTAAAAATAGCTAAACATTTACCAAAAAATATCAATCCTCAATCAATACCTATTTATATTGCCGTACACAGTTATAGAGATGCTTTCGCCGCCGGTGCCATTATAGCTATTATTGGTATTATTCTAGCTTTTATTTTAATTAAAAATACTAGGACAGAAAAAACTGAAAAAATTATTATAGGCTAGTAACAAAATCATCTAAAATTGTTTTAAC
>JAKBVU010000028.1 GCA_021841155.1 bacterium | reverse complement strand
CTAATTTTCCTAATTATAAAGAAATTACTCAAAATGAATTTGATAATCTTTGTGAAGAAGTTAAACAATCTTCAGCTGCTATAATAGCTTCGATTGAAAGTGGTGAGAATCCTTTTGGTACTGAAGTTGACGGTCCGGCTGAATCAACTAATCAACAATAAGACCCTTATAACCATTTAAAAAATCAGTTGAGCTCATTAGATTTTTGCCAGCCGGTTTAAGTTTTTCAATAATTAAAGCTTGATCTTGACAGTATATGCCTAGTTGATGGTTTTCAATGAATAATTCGCCAGCTGGACCATTTTTATTGATTATACTAGCCTTAGTAATGATAATTGGTATATTTTTAATAGTTGTGAAGCTTTTAGGCCAAACATCGAAAGCTCTAATTTGTCTTTCTAATACTTCAGCCGCTAAATTAAAATCAAGTTGACCATCATTTTTTTGTAATTTTTTACTGTAAGATATGGCTTTTTTAGTGATGGTTTGATCGACAAATTTAAAATTATCCCAATCAGTATCGACAATATTTTTTTTAATTAATTGATTCGATAAATCAATTAGTTGATTTGTTAAATTTTCAGATGTTTCTTGCTGATTGAGTTCTAGGGTTTGCCAGTCTAGTAGTGGTCCTTCGTCTAGTTTTTCAACAATTTTCATGAGGCTGACTCCAGTTTCTGACTGTCCACTTAAAATTGAATAAGTGATAGGGTCAGGACCTCTTAAATCTGGTAAAACAGAAAAATGACTATTGATAATTCCATATTGAAAAAAATCAATAGTTTGTTGAGGTACAATCACACCGTAATCAATTAAAATAGCTAGTTTTGATGAAAAATTAGAGTCGTTAATTAAATTACTTAAAGCTTGACTATCATTGATAATTTTGACTGGTAAATTCATTTTTGTTGATAGATCTACTACGTTATTGTGTTTTGTACCAGGGAGCGATTTGGTAATAATTAATTCAATATCTAGATATTTTTTTAAAAATGTTAGGCTTTTTTCGGCCACTAAACCACTACCAAAGAATACTATTTTTTTTGACATCTTGATTATAGTTTAACTTAATTAGATCACCTTGTGAATTAAGTCGATAAAAAACATTGGGTTGATCTTTAATGTGGTCGATAAATAATTTGCCGTTAGTATGGTCGATTTCATGTTGAAAGACTCGGGCTAAAAAGCCACTTGCGTTAACCATTATTTCTTGAGCGTTTTCATTTAATGCTTTCACTTTGACGTGATCATATCTTAATACTTTACCGTAAATCTCTGGAACACTTAAGCAACCTTCATAATCTTCAAGTAAATCGCCGCTTAATTTAACGATTTTTGGATTAATAAAAACTTTAAAATTTTTATTGTCTTTTTCATCAAAATTTTCTCTAACAATAATGATTCGATAAAGTTGATTTATTTGAACGGCAGCTAAAGCTACTCCAACTTCATGTTGGCGACTATTATCCCAATCAAGTGTAGCGTTTTTCATTAAATCAATAATATGATCAATCTTTTGATCAATAACAGTAATTTTTTTTGAGTTTTGTCGTAATTTTTTGTTTGGCAAAACAATAATATTTTCTTTAGTCATCGTAGTTTATTATATATGATTATAATTTTTGATTATAGAAGATTAATTGGATCGATGTCATAATAACAATTTGGTGGTAGATGATTGATAATTGTCAAGAGATGATGACGATTTTTAGCTTTAATAATTAGTTGCCAGTAAAAAAAATTTTTAATTTTTTCTTGATAAGCGGGAGTAGGACCTTCAATTATGACGGGTAGTTTAAGTTTTAAGAGGCTGTTTTTTAAATATTTAGCGTCTTGAATAGTTTTTTGTCGATTATTTTTTTTAATAGTGACTTTTAGAATAGAACAAATCGGCGGAAAAAAATATTTTTGACGATTAGTGATTTCGGTTTCATACATAGCTTGGTAATCGTTGTGAATAGCTTGTTGAATAGTTGGATGATCTGGTTGATAAGTTTGAATAATAGTTCGACTATTTAAATGTCCTCGATCAACCCGACCGATTACTTGATTAATTAATTGGAAAGTTCTTTCTTGAGATGAAAAATCTGGTAAAAAAAGACTTGTGTCGGCCATGACAATACCTAGAGTGCTCAATTTTAAAATATCTAAACCTTTGGCTAAAATTTGAGTACCGATTAAGATATCTATTTTTTCGGTAATGATTTTTTCATAATTATTTTCTAATCTTTCTGATTTATGATTGTCGTTATCAAAACGAGCTAATCGAGCGGTTGGAAATAACTTTTCGATTTCTGTGACAATAGCCTTAGTGCCAATTGTTTTAAAAATAATATTTTGATAATGACAATCTGGACATTCTAAGGGTGGTTTTTGTTGATAATCACAACTGTGACATTTAAGAATAAAATCATCGTGATGATAAGTTAGAGTCGTATCACAGTGTGGGCAGTTTGCTTGCCAGCCACATTGTTGGCAAAAAATTAAACGAGCCGTACCACGTCTGTTTAAATAAAGTAAAATTTGCTGATGATCATCTAATGACTGCTGGATGGAATTAATTAATTGTTGACTTAGAAAATTAGATTTAATGAAATTAGTCCGATCTTTTAAGTCAACGATTGTAATTTGGTGTTTGAATTTTTTTGATTCAAATACCTTATGATTAAGCTTGATAATCGGTTTATTTTTTTGCTTTGCTAAATAATAATCATTAACTGAAGGCGTAGCTGAACCTAAAATTAGTCTTGAGCCGGTTAATCGACTGAGATAAGCGGCTACTCTAGCTGTTTCGTAACGAGGGGCCTGTTCTTGTTTATAGGCTGTTTCATGGGCTTCGTCGATAATGATCAGACCTAGTTTTTGAATCGGACTAAAAATTGCCGATCGGGGACCGACAACAATTTTAGGCTGAGGGTTTTGTAAGATTGTTAGCCAGTTTTGTAAGCGTTCTTTTTCGGTTTGTTGAGAATGCCAAACGATAACGTTATTAAAATTTTTGCTTAGTGTTTGGACTAGTTGAGTGATTAGACTAATCTCGGGAATTAAAATTATAACCGATTTATTTTTATTTAATTCTTGCTTAATTAGTTCGATATAGATTCTGGTTTTACCACTACCAGTTACTCCGTGGAGAAGATAGGTATTACTGTGATTAATCATTGATAAGGCTTTTTGTTGTTCTGATGTTAAAGCGAGTAGACTGTTTTTTTTAATGATGGTTTTTTCTGGGGAGTATTTGTAAGTATCTTGAGATGTGTTAGATAAGTTAATAGGTAATATTAATTTAGCGATAGTGCCAATGTTGGCTGGATAATAACGGATTAACCATTGACTCAATAAAATTAAATGAGTCGGCAGGGCTGAAATTGAAAAGTCACGATTAATTGGTTTAGTCGTAAAGATTGGTTTAGGAACTTCTTTAACTATAAAAGCTAAACAGGTTTTATTTTTAAGATTAACTTCAACAATTGAACCTTGGACTAGTTTTTTATTGTTGTGATAAGTTAAATTTGATTTAGAATGATAGCTTAAACTATTTACCCAAACTTCAAAGTAGTACATTATTTAATTAGTATAAAGTGATGATAGAAGATTATCAAAAAATATTAGTTGAATTTATCTTAAAACCAGCTATAATATATTTATAATGTTGTTTGGAAAACAATAAAATGTTAGATGTATTTATTACTTCAAGAGTTAGAAGAAAAATCGTGGTTATTTACGCTAAATATCCTGATTTTAAAACCCATGTTCGAGGTTTAGCTAAATTAATCAAAGAAGACGCTGGCAATATTCAGAGAGAATTAAAAAAACTCGAAAAGGTTGGTTTTTTAGTTTCAGAAAAGCAGGGTAATACAAAAGTCTATTCCACTAATAAGCAATTCCCAATTTTTAAAGAGTTGCAAGGTATAGTTTTGAAATCGCAAAAAACTAATCAAAAACGAATTACTAGTTAGACTAGCTTAATAAAATCAATTTAAAGAGAAAAAATAGCTAAGATATTTGATTTTTATTTTTATTTCGTATAAAATATGTTTTAAATGATACAAGTTACTAGAAAAGATTCTAAAGAGTCAACCGAAAATATGCTGAGAAGGTTTAACCGTAAGGTTCAGCAATCTGGTATGGTAGCTGTTGTAAAAAGTAAACAGTACTTTGAAAAATCTTTATCAAAAAGAGATAGGCGTTTAAAAGCTATTGTTAGACAGGAAAGACGGGCAATAAAATTAAAAAAAATTAAATTAGGTCAACATTAAACATTTAGATGTTGGAAAATCAGCTTAATCAACAACTAAAACAAGCCCTAATTAATCACTCTAGTCAAGAACTAAGTTATTTACGTTTTCTAAAGAGTTTAGTGTTGAATTATAAAGTTGATCATGGTCTTGATCGACAAGCTACTTTAGATGATTCTATAATTGAGAAAATTTATGTTACAGAACTTAAAAAAACAGAAGATAATTTATCCTTAGCCCTTAAATCATCTCAAAGTGAAGCTATTAAACAGGCTGAGTTTGAAAAATATATTTTAACTAGTTTTTTACCTGAACCTTTATCTGATCAAGAAATTAATCAAATCATAGACGAAGTTATTGATAGTAACCCTGAAACAACTAATCAAGGGTTAATTATTAAAGAAGTAATAACTAAAATTGGTAGTCGTGCTGACGGAGCTAAGGTTGTTCGATTAATTAAAGATAAATTAACGTTATGATTATTTTAATGGGCGTCGCTGGAGCCGGTAAAAGTATGCAGGGTCGTCTTTTTGCCGATGAACACGGTTTTGCTTGGGTTTCAACTGGTGAATTATTTCGTGTTTTAGTCACCGGCAAAAGACGTCAACAAATGTTAGAGGGTAAATTATTAGACGATCAAGAAGTTATTGATATGGTTGATCGTACTTTTAGTTTAATTGATCTTCAACAAGAATTTTTATTAGACGGTTTTCCAAGAACAATTGTTCAAGCTAGTTGGTTGCAAGAGCAGATTAATAATCAGCGACTTAGCTTAACAGCTATATTTAATTTAGTTGCACCTTTAGATATTATTAAAACTCGATTATTAGCCAGAGGTCGATTAGATGATACCCCACAATCAATTGCTTTAAGATTTAAAGAATATAATCTTTCGACTCTACCGATACTAGATTTTTTTAAACAGTATGAAGCACCAGTTTATGATATTGACGCCAACAAAAATCCACTTGAAGTTTATAATGAAATTTTAACTAAAATTAAACTATGAAAACTAGAATTAAAACAAGTAAAGAGCTTGATGATATGCGAATTAGTGGTCAAATGTTAGCCACTGTTTTGAATTTGTTACATCAGCACGTTTCAGAAGGAATGTCGACTTTAGAGATAGCCGATTTAGCCCGTAATGAACTAAAAAAACTTGGTGGTCAACCAACTTTTTTGGGTTATTTGGGTTTTCCTGATGTGATTTGTATATCAATTAATAATCAAGTTGTTCATGGTATACCATCAAACCAGTGTATTGTTCATAATGGTGACATTGTTTCTTT
>JAKBVU010000027.1 GCA_021841155.1 bacterium | reverse complement strand
AATACGTTGACTAGCTTGTTGTTCATCTAAATCAAGCTGAGAAAATTTAGCATAATCTCGAAATAACGAAGTATCAAAATATACTCCATCGTTGATTATATAACTATAACCTTTAGCTTCAATTTGTTTGATTAAGTCAATTTGATCATTAATATGTTCTGTAGCTTTAACGAATTTTGTTGGATTAGTTAAGTTTAAAGCTTGCCAAAGTTCAAGAAAATTTTCAGTGTAAAAATTAGCGATCTGCCAAGCTGTTTGTCGAGTTGCGTCGGCCTTTTTTTGTAATTTATCTTCACCGTTATCTTGATCATCAGTTAAATGGCCAACGTCTGTTATGTTAATTATCCACTGAATTTTAAAATCTTGAGATTGTAGTAATCTAATTAAAATATCTTTTCTGATGTAAGTATACCAATTCCCGATATGAAGATAATCATAAACCGTTGGACCGCAAGTATAAATTTTAACTAGTCCTTTATTGATTGACTTAAAATTATCGATTTGTCTAGTCAGGGTATTATATAGTTTGATAGTGCTCATTGATCAATTTTGGTTAATAATTCGTTAGCTTTTATTATAATATCTTTTTTAAAAACATTGAGATCTTGTTTAGCTAAATTAATACCGCTAGCGTATTGGTGTCCGCCACCATTGAAATGCTTAGCCAATTGACTAGCTATTGGGTAACCATAATTAGCTCTAATTCCAGTTGTTAAGTGTTGATCTTGGTAATATTTAATAATTAAAATTACTTTCACATTTTGAACTTGTAACAGGTCGTTTTGCATTAAAGCCATTTGATTATATTGAGCTGAATAATTAACAATGTCTTCTTGACGTAAAACTAAAATAGCGATGGTGTTATTATAATAAAATTCAGTTCGTTTGATAAGCTCAGCTTTATAATGAAATATTTCTAATGGTAGCGTATTTAAATCTCTTCGTTTTTTGTCTAGTTCAAATCTATTAGCTCCCTGATCAATTAAATTAGCTACAATTCGATAAGTATCGGGTCGGGTTAATTGATTGGATAACGATTGAGTATCACCCATAATTGAAGCTAAGATAGCGTTCAAACCAAGATTAGTCAGTTGAATTTTTAAGTATTGAGTTAAGTGGAAAATTATCTCGCCAGTAGATGAGGCTAAGGAATCATTGATAATGACAGTCGCAAAATCAATTGGATTTTCAATTTCTTGGTGATGATCTAAAACAATAACTGGTTTTTGTTTAATATTTTTTATTAGAGGTAGATTGGATAGTTTATTGATTAATGTCTTAGTTGAAACATCAACAAAAATAGTTAAATCAAAATTTTGATTAACTTGATCCGTGACTTGATCAAAGCCATCGATATATTGAAGATAGTTAGATAAAGAAATTGCACAATATAACTGGGTAGAAATTGATAATTGTTGACATAAGTCTTGTAAAGCAATGGAACTACCCAGACTGTCAGCGTCAGGATTATCGGCTTGAACTATTAAAATTGACTTAGACGACTGTAAAAGTTTTTGAATATGTTGAAATTGTTTAAGATAATTCATGATCAAGTACTTGTCTATTTTCTAAAGCTCGAGAAAGTGTTATTTGGTCAGCATATTCAATATCTAAACCGGCCGGCAAACCTCGAGCTAAACGAGTAATTTTAATTTGATTAGTTTTTTGAAGAACTTGCTTTTGTAAATATAATGAAGTTGATTCACCTTCCACACTAGAGCTGAGAGCTAAAATTATTTCACTGACCTGATCTTCTTCAATACGTTGGAGTAATTCTTTAATATGGAGGCTATCTGGACCAATATTATCTAAAGGTGATAAAAGTCCACCTAAGACATGATAGGTGCCTTTAAAAAGTCCCGTATTTTCAATTGAAACAATATCAAATGGTTCGGCGACTATAATAATAATTTGTTTATTACGATTTTTAGAAGTATAAATTGGTGAGATATCGTCGTTAACTGATATTAGACAAAATGTTTTAGGACAAATTTTAATCTGACTTTTAATATCACTCAGAGATTTAATAATTTTTCGAACATCAATTTCTTGATTTTTAATCAAATAATATGCATATCTTTCAGCAGTTTTTTGTCCAACGCCAGGTAATAAACTAAAACTTTCGATTAAACTATCGACAGCGTCGGGTAAAATTTTCATATTGTTAAAGACCTAGACTGGATAAGGCACCCATCATTGGCTGCATTTCTTTGGCGGCAATTTTTTGACTTTCAGTGATAGCTTCTCGAACAGCATCTTGAAGCCACATTTCTAATTGTTCAATATCGTCAAGATCAATTTTCGCTGGATCTAGTTTAATTTTTTTAATTTTTTGTTCTCCGTTAATTTCAATTTTAACAGCCCCATCACCTTTTTCAATATTGATAGTCATTTTACCTAATTCTTTTTGAATTTTTTTAACTTTAAGAAGCATTTTAGCTTGATCAAATTTACTCATTTTTTTCTCCTTTTATCATTCTATTTTAACAGTAAGATTGTAAATATTAAAGTAATGTTAAATAATCATGACTATATTTAAAAACTACAAAAAACTCTCGAAACGAATAGATAGTTGAAAAACTAATTAAAACAATAATCAAACTATAGGCTAATATTTTTGCTAATGTATTATAAGGAAAATGTTTTAACCAAGTTTGCAAGAAATAAACTATACCAGTTATAGCTATATAGTAAGATAAACTGGTTAAAACAATTAAACCGGCTATTAAATTAAAAGTAGTGATGACTGAGCTAACGACAAAGAGAATTAGTAAAGTTCTTGATCGGTTAGAGTTTTTAAAATTAATAATTAGATAACATAAGCCTAAAACTAACATGATTAAAATAAAAATATTGAGTAGAGGCAAATTTTGAATAATTAAATTATGATCGTGGGAACCAACTGTTAAGTTCTTAAACGCTTCAACGGTATTTAATAATTTCAAGTTGGCTATATTAAAACCCGTTAAATTCATCCAGTAAGACTTATTAACCAAATAAACAATTAGATTAAATCCTAGAAATAATAAATTAATTAAAATTAAAAATAATTTATGAACTAAATTAGAAATTTCAAAAAAATGATATTTTAAGTTTTTAAATGAAGTTAGAATTAAAACAATAATATAAAAGATACCGGTTGGAGTTAAAAAGATTAACCAAGCAAGAATAGAAATTAAATATAGTTTTGAGTTTGAAATCTGTCGATGATTAAGCACGTTTTTAATTAAAAAAAATAACGGCAAAATAATTAGTAATTGACCAAAATAATTGACAAATCTGAGCTCATAAAGATAAATTAATGAACTGCCAATAACAATAGCCGAAAAAAAACCTAAATATTGATTAAACCAACCTTTAAAAATTTTATAAACGACTAAAATATTAACTAATGTGATTAATGAAAAAATAATTTCAATTAAATTAAAATTTTTAAGATGACTAAAATAAATCATGTATGAGGCTAATTTTTCGATTAAATTAGTCGGATCTTTAATTAAAAAAAATGGTTTTGTTACTTGTTTAGACACGTAATTTAGTTTCACTGAAGTTATAGTTGGCCATGAGTTAAACTCGAATAATAATGAAAAAAGACTAAACAATATTAATAGTAAAAATAGGTAATGCTCGATTAGATTTCTTTTAATTGATTGTAATATCGCCATTAATTTCGACATGTTATTTAAAAGGGTCAGTGTGTTTTTTATCAATTGAGCGGAATTTCTGTTTTTCATTGTCAAAATATAACTCAACCTTACCAGTTGGACCATTACGATGTTTTCTGATTAAAATATCAGTAATGTTTTTTCGATTAGTTTCTGGGTTGTAGTAATCTTCTCGATAAATAAAGGTGACGACATCAGCGTCTTGTTCAATTGATCCAGATTCACGAAGATCGGCCAACTGTGGAATTTGAGGTGATCGACTCTCAACCGATCTAGACAACTGAGACAGAGCTAAAATAGGTACGTTTAATTCTCGAGCTATAATTTTAAGCGAACGAGATATTTCAGATATTTCTTGAACCCGATTACCATCGTTACTAAATCGGTGTCCGCCGCTCATTAATTGAAGGTAATCAACAATAATTAAACTAAGCTCATTCTTATGGGCTTCTCGTCGAGCCTTGGTTCTTAATTCAGAAATAGTAATACCTGGTGAATCGTCAATAAAAATTGGCGTTTCCGATAAAACACCCATAGCATTTCCGATTTTTTCAAAATCATCATCGCTTAAATTTCCAGTTCTAAGATCCCAGGCACTAACACCTGATTCCATGGCTAAAATTCGATCGACTAATTGTTCTTTTGACATTTCTAGACTAAAAACTAAAACTGGTTTTTTATTTTTTTTAGCAATATTATTGGCTAAATTTAAAGCTAGAGCTGTCTTACCCATTGATGGACGAGCAGCTAAAATGATTAAATCGGACTTTTGAAAACCCGCTAATTTATTATCTAAATCTTTGTAGCCAGTAGGCACACCCCTAATTTTATTTTTATCTTTATGAAGTTCGTCTAGTCGATCAAAACTTTCAGCTAAAATTGTTTCTAATGAAACTAGATTTTGATTAATTTGATTTTGTGAAATATTGAAAATCTTAGATTCAGCTTCTTCAATTAAGTCGTTTAATTCTTGTGTCTCATTATTACTTATTTCTGAAATCTCGTCTGAGACTTTAATTAATCGTCTTCGAAAAGCTTTTTGGGCTACAATACTAGCATACTCATCAATATGAGCTGCACTTGGTACGTAATTAGTTAAATCGGCTAAATAACTTGGGCCACCAACTAAATCAAGCGACTTATTATTTTTCAGTACATTAGCTAGTGTTAAAGTATCAATGGCTTGATGTTTTTCGTATAAATAATTAATGGCTTGATAGATTTTTTGATGATTAACTTCAAAAAAATCATCTTCATTAATCTTGTCAGCTATCTTAACAAATGATTCAGGGTCAATTAAAATTGAACCAAGTAAGCTTTTTTCAATTTCAATATCGTGAGGTAAAACTTTATTCATAATCTTTCAGCCTCTGGGAAAATTTCTTTAATGGTTGATGCCACAATTAATTGATCATCGTTAATTAGATTTTGTTTTTTCTCTTGATCAATTGGAGTTGTTTCTAATAAACAAATAATGTTAAATTTTTGACCAGCTAATTCTTCAATTGTACTAGAAATTATGTCGTAATTCTTTTTTTCTTGAATCCTTTTTTGATGAAATTTAAACTTAAATTTTAATTCAAGATTATTATCATAGAATTTTGGAGTTGACATTCTGAGTATACCGTAAAGTGTATTATGGCTTTTTTTCAGATTTTCTAATAGATTATTCCAAAATTGATTGTAGTTTGATAAAACAGTATCTTTTTTAATTACTTTTGTTTTATCAGTCGAGATAAGAGCTACGGTGGCGTTCGGTTTAATTTTTACTTCGTTATCTTTTTGATTAATAGAATCTTGATACTCGATTAGACACAGTTGTAAATATTTTTGTGGATCAGAATAATTATTAATAATTAATAAATTCTTTAAAAGATCTATGGTTTTCTCGAGATTTTGATTT
>JAKBVU010000026.1:4221-5684 GCA_021841155.1 bacterium | reverse complement strand
TAAATTCAAAAAAATGGCGGAGAGAGAGGGATTCGAACCCTCGCGGGGAATCTCTTCCCCCTATCGCGTTAGCAATGCGACCCCTTCAGCCTCTTGGGTACCTCTCCATAACTTGGCGGAAGGGGAGGGATTCGAACCCTCGGTAACATTGCTGCTACACTGGTTTTCAAGACCAGCTCCATCAACCGCTCGGACACCCTTCCTAACAGAGTTAAATTATACCAAGAAAATTTAAATAACAAAAACGAATCAATCGGTTATGTTGTATTTATTATGTTGTAAATATAGCTTAAGTATCTTGCTAACAGTTATTTATTCAATATATAATACTAGTTAAGACAAAAACAAAAAAATATTATTTAATTTTTTTTGGAGGGGATATGGCAAGAAAAAATCGTGATGACGATTTAATGCTTGAAGAGGACGAATTAACTGCAGCATTTTTGGGTGACGATGGTCCTGATGATTTAGTCGTCGAAGAAGAAACACAATTACAACAAAATCAACCAACTCAAGACGAATGGGATGATGAAGATGTTGTTCCTGGTCAATTAGCTGTTGACGTTTACGAAACAAGAGAGAAGTTAATAGTTAAAGCTCGCACGGCTGGTGTCAATCGCAATGAACTAGATGTTAGTATTGCCGATAATCAATTAACAATTCGTGGCACTCTTAGCGCCGGTGTTGAAGAAGGTGTTGAAAATTATTTTCTTCAAGAATGTTACTGGGGTGAATTTTCTAGAACAATCGCTTTACCAGTACCAGTTAAAGAAGATGAGGTTGAAGCTAACCTTAAAGATGGTGTTTTAACAATTACTTTCACCAAAGTTAAACAAGACACTATTAAGAAAATAGAAGTTTTATAAAACCAAAACTAAAATTTAAGATAAAAAAACTCCCAAATTGGGAGTTTTTTTAATGCTTAATAAATACCTTAAGCAGCACTAATGACATAATGAACAATGATCTGAGCTACCACAACAATTACTAGCCCAACAATTGCATAAACTAAGGTGTTTTTAGCACCGCTAACTTTTTCACCAGCTCCACCAGAAGTTATATAGCGAAAACCGGAATAAATAATCATGATAACGGCAATTATACCAACTATAATGGTAAAAATATTAACCACCTTAGTAGCTAAGCTTTGTATGCTGGGTGAAAGACCGTTTGAGGAAGAAGCTCCACAACTACCCGATGTACTTCCGGTAGCATTGTTAACTCCTTGACACAAACTATTAGTAATTGAGTTGCTTGAAGCCGCAAAAGCTGAAGTTGCTAAAGCAGGCACAAAAGTCGGACTAATCATAGTGAGAGTCATTACTGCTAAAATACTAATTTTTTTAATTTTTGATAACATAGAAACCTTTCTTTATATTTATTAATTTTATACTACACTTTAGGTAAAAAAATCAAATTTTAATCTTATTTTCCTGCTGCGTTGATAACAAAATGAACAATTA
>JAKBVU010000026.1:0-3478 GCA_021841155.1 bacterium | reverse complement strand
TTTTAAGTTTTATTAATTACAAAAGCTACCATTGCTTCCGCTAAAATAGCTACTGCTAAACCTATTAACGAATACAAAATACCGTTTTTTGCTTTATTGACTTTTTGGGGATCACCGTTAGAAACAATATAGCTAATACCAGAAATTACAATAGAAAGAGCGGCTAGAGAGCCTAAAACACCGAATACTATCTGAAGAATAGTGTTTAGTTCAGAGCTAGTGGCTAAACCACCTTTTTGCGCTCCAGGTAAACTATTAAAGTTAGCACCAGCTAAATATAAAACTTTTCTAAAAATTATGTCCTTCATTTTTTAACCTAAACTGTGTCCAATATATGTTACAAAAACTATAGCAGAAATAGCAATAACTAGACCAATTAAAGCGAATAAAATGCTTTGACGTGCCTTATTGGCTTTTTCTGGATTACCTTGACTAGTCACATATTCAAATCCAGCATAAATTATATAAACAACCGCCACAACTCCGGAAACTCTTAAAAGATCATCAATAATCGCCATAACCACTAAAACAATAGAGTTACTTTGAGCGCCACAATGACTATTATTGGAACTACTGTTGGGTAAAATATTAAAACAAACATTACAGTTATTATTTTTAGTTTGGTAGGTGTTTAGAAATTCATACCATGGTTCTAATCCAAAAAACGAAGATTTACAACTAGAAGAGGCCGCGTCTAGCCTAACACCACTTTGATAAACCGAGCTAACTGTATTTTGAAAAACTAAAGTTTGAGAAATAAAGAAAAATATAAATAAAACTAATAATAGAAACCGAAAAAAACTAAACTGTTTCATTTATTTAATAACCCTCCTGGAATTATAAACTGTAAAAATGAATAAAGAAAAATATAAGCTAAAAGCGCTAATAAAGTATTAATGATTCTACCTTTTGCTTTAGCCGTTTTTTGCGGATCTCCCCCCGAAGAAGAATACATTATACCGGCAATAATAATTGAAACTATAGCCACTAAAACAACTAGACCCGATAAAAGATTGATAGCCGGATTAATATATGAAGAATATAGACTGCAACCCTTTCCCGATTCGGTGCAGGAAGCAGGTGATTTATGATACTCCGATGAACCCGTTAAGCATTGTTGACCATTTAAATTATAACAACTAGCACAATTACCATTATTTAAACTACATGTTGAAGTAGGGGAAATGTTTGAACTTAACAAAACATAACTATTATTAAAGCTACGGCTAAAACTAAAAATTAAGATCAAAGCCACTAAAATCAATACACTAAATCGTAAAAATTTTTTTATGAGGCTTTTTTGTTCTAACATTTTTTAAAAAATAAATTAATTATTAAGACAAATATACCACATTATGATATGATTATCTAAAAAGAATAAAAATGAAAAAAGTTACTGCAATCCTATTTTTTATCTTAGTCTTATTTATTAGTGTTGGTCCTTTAACCTCACTGAATGTTTTTGCTACCAGCAATCCTTACAATTTTAATGGTGGTACTATAAATTTTATTAATCATGATCAGCTTACATTAACAATAAATTCAAGTTCAAATATCAGTACACTTTCGGGAACTTATACTTCTAATAGCAATAGCACTCTGAATTATTATTCATCTAGTAATTCGGGTAGTTGTTCTAGTAAAACACATGTAGCCGATAATCAAAATAATTGGGCATTAGATTATTATCAAAGAGGTGGTCCATCTCATTATGGATCATCTAATTGTTATTTATATTCAATATCAATACCGCAAGGAAGTCTTAAAAATACATCAAATTTTAATAATATTTATTTTAAATTTATTAATAGTGGACAAATATCTGCTACCGACAATACTCACGTTTTTAATTTAACTTCTAATCAAAACGGTCAAGCAACTTTTAGCTACAATGATTCTGGCTGTATTTCAACTTTTATCACCAATTCTTATGTTAATAACACTTCTAGTAATCAACTGCGGGATGGAGTTGCTACATCAACGAATAATTCAGCAGCCAATCAAATTCCAATTACTTCTGGTCAATTAACTGTTTCGACTCCAACTAAAAAACTACCTGCCGCCGAAATTCATTCTACGGGTAATCTTTATCAAATATATAATCCGCCTTTCGGTTCAGGATGGCCAAAATATATAACAACTCCTGAGAGTCAGGCTAATTTCTCACCTTGTAGTACTGCTAAAATAAGCCAACCTATTCAAATTCAAGATCCAACAATAAACGGTCAATTGGCAACTGCTTTAAATAATCCCAATGCTTCAACTACCACTTCGTCTAGCTCAAGTTCTTCTCAAGGATTAAGTTGTGGGTTTGGTTTAAACCCCTTAAACTTCGTATTTTGCGATCTTATTAAATTAGGCTTAACAGTTGTTTCGGCGATTAACAACATTATATATTCAGAACTAAACCTTGGTACTTGTAGTAGTGGTGGGTCAGCTTCTTCTGCTCCTAATAAAATATTTGGCTCTTGCAGCCATAATGGCAGCACGGTTTCTTCGGATTATCATGCAGCCTGGAATAGTTTTAGAGATATAGCTTTAGCTTTACTAGTTATAATGACTCTGGTTATATTAATAGCTCAAGGAATAAAAGGTTAGTTATGTTAGATGCTTATACGTTAAGAAAAACAATTCCAAGATTAATTATAGTAGCTATTGCTATAACATTATCTTGGCCCTTATTAGAATTTTTAGTCCAATTATCCAATTTTTTGGGTGATAGTTTAAGTGGTCTCTTACTAGCTCCTTTTAGTAATTTACACGGTGGCTTAACAAGTGGTTTTGCAACTGGCGCTTCTATATTAGCCGTACTCGGTGGGGCAACAATTATAGGTTTAGGTGCGCTTGGATCATTAACTTTTATTTTTGTAGCTATAGTTAGTCTTTTAGTAGCTTTTTTCACCCTGGTTGTTCGTCAAATTTTATTAATTCTTTTGGTTATAATTTCACCTTTAGCTATTTTAGCTTATCTTTTACCTAATACTGAAAAATTTTTCAAAATGTGGCGCAAAACTCTAACATCGGTCTTGGTTGTTTTCCCAATAATCACTTTATTTATAACTGCCGGTCAAATTTTCTCAAAAATAGCTTTATCAAACCCAACGGCTCTTAATCAAATCGTAGCTATTATAGCTTATTTTATTCCTTATTTATTATTGCCTTTAGCCTTTAGGTTGGCAGGTGATTTGATGGGTGCTCTTCATGGCGCCACATTCAATAAAACTGGTGGCGTTAAGAAGAGTTTAGCCGGTTATAGAACCAAAGAAAGACAAAAACACATGAATGAATTTAAAACAGGTACTAGAGTTGGCGGTGCCTTAGGTCAAACTTGGCTCGGTAATAAATTTAATAATAGGACAGCGCGACTAGCTACCGGAACAAAAGGACGATTTGGTGTCGGTCAAAGAGGAGACGCTGCTATGGCAATAAGGTCATCAGCATTTGCTAGAGAAATGCAAGAAAAAGATCCAGAATTTCA
>JAKBVU010000025.1 GCA_021841155.1 bacterium | reverse complement strand
AGTTGCGATTATTTTAGTTCTTTTATATTGTTTAATGTTAATTGGTTTTGATTGATCCATAAGCCAAGTATTATATAGAAACTTTAATTTGATGTCTAGACGACAACTATTGTTTTAGAGATTCGAGATCTTCTTGATCTAAATTAATTTGAAGAGCTGCCATATTTTCTTCAAGATGTTGAATCGAATTCGTTCCAGGGATCGGCAGAATTATAGGTGATTGATTTAATAACCATGCTAAAGCAATTTGATGAACCGAAGCATGATGTTTTTTAGCTATATCCTCTAAACGGCTTAAGTTACTTCCGTCGCCACCAATTGGGAAATATGGAATAAAAATTATCTGATTGGCCGTACAGTAATCTAAGATATTTTGGTTTTGGCTTTGATTGATAATGTTATAACGGTTTTGAACGCTAACAATTTCAGTCATTTGTCGAGCTTTTTGAAGTTGTTCTAAGCTAACATTACTGAGGCCGATATTTTTAATCTTACCTTCACTTTTAAGATCTATTAAAGTTTGTAGTGATTCTTCGAAAGGCACCTTGCTATCTGGCGAGTGGAGTTGATATAAATCAATTGAATCGACATGAAGTCTTTCTAGACTACCTTCCAGAGCTTCTTTTAAGTGTTCTGGTCGGCCATCTGGAGTCCATTGACCAGGACCTTGTCTAGTTAATCCGCCTTTAGTGGCGATGACTAGATCGGAATAAGGGTGTAGTGCTTCATAGATTAAGTTTTCTGAAACATTTGGTCCGTATGCATCGGCTGTATCGATAAAGTTTACCCCCAATTCTACGGCTTTTTTCAAGACTGCAATTGATTCTTGATGATTTTTGGGTTCTCCCCAAATGCCGTCACCTGTAATTCGCATAGCTCCGTAGCCTAAGCGATTAACTTGAAAATTACCTAATTTTAATTGATTATTAGTCATATTTATTTCCTCTTTATTTAGTTGCCTTATAATTATAATTTATAAAGATAATTTTTGGCTTAGAGATTATTAATTAACAATAAAGCCTAACATAAAGCCAAAAATAAAAACTATTATAATAAGAGCGATAACTATATCTAAGCCAATTTGTTTAATTTCTTTGATTTCTGTTTGAGTTTTTTGTTTCATGACTGGAGCCAATTATTGTTTAGTTAGTAGCATTTTTATAGTCAATAAATTTCTCTAAACTTAAATCAAACGTTTCGGCTAAATTTAAATTAAGAGCTTCTTGTGGGCTGAGCCATTGACTGTCAAAATGTTTGTCTTGATTAAGTTTTATGTTGCCACCAATAACTTTAGTGTAAACATTAAAATAAATGTAATGAGCGGATCTTTTAAAATCTTTTGAATCAATTAATTCACCAAAATTAAAAACTTCAATAGGTACAACATCTAAGTTGAGCTCATGTTTAATCTGTTGTTGAGCAGCGTTTAAAATTGTTTCACCGGCTAGAATTAAACCACCTGGCAAAACATATTTTTCGGCCCAATATTTTGATTTAGTTAAGAAAACTTTATTCTCTTGATTTTCAACTATAACACCACAAACAACTTCAATACCTTTAGGATATTCATTCATTTTTATATTATATCATTAAAGTTATTGATGGCTGATTCTCGTCAGCTTTAAAGTATTTATTTTAAAAAAAGAATGCATAACTCTTAATGAATAAAGCAGTTAATCAGAATAAATTTGAGAGAAATACAGATTTAAAACAAAACTAGTTTTTAAATTTTCTCTATTATCTAAATTAATTAGTCATATATAATTGTATTATCTATCATTTTAGTGTATTACTTGTGTATGAATAAAAAAACAGTTAGCTTTAATGGTTTTTCGTTAGGTTATGTTTTAGGTTTTATTGTATTAATCGTGGTTATAATTTTTATTGGATACTATGTCTTTAAAAATAAAAATAATCAACAAATTTCATCTGCGACTCACAAAAATAATGTTGTTAAAGTGCAATGGGCAAGTTTTACAGATCAAAAAACTTCCTTGTCTTTTAGATATCCTACTAGTTGGAAATTAAACAAATTGAAAGCTAATAGTAATGCTTCTGGTTCGAATACAATCTATGAAGCCTATAGTTTAGTGTCGCCAAATAACAATGAACTATATATTTCTAATACTAATGTTGGTGGTAAGGGAGGTGCGACTTCTAATTGTAGCATGGCTGCTTTTTCTTTGAACGACCTCTGTGTTTCTCGAAAAGTTTATTCTGTTCTAAAGGTCGCTAATCCTTCTTATAATACTTTATCAGCCTCTAATTTTTTGTATCACCTCAATCCATATATTTTAGAAGAAAAATATAATCCTGGTCGACATACACATTATTATTTTCCTATGGCTGGTTATAATGGAGTTTCCAGTTCTAACCAGTATAAGAATCTTAATTTTCAGTCAAACACTAATAGTTATTTAATTTGTTATGAATTACGTGATACAAGTTCATCGCCTGCCCCTGGCGTTAGTCAATATCAATATTTAGGCTATCCTTGTAATTATGATGGCACTGGTTTAAGTGCAATTTATAGACTTCAAAATAAAGCTAGTTTTCAATCGTCAAGCGCAAAGCTGGCAGTTCAAATCATGCAATCAATTAGCTTTAAACCTTTTACAAAGTAAGGGTGATTAGATTAATTAAATTGAAATCATGAGAGCATTCTAAATAATATTTCTCGCAAGTTAGATAACTGGTCGTCTATTAAATTAATAAAATATGTTTACCGGTTCAATATTGACATATTTCTACTTAAGTACTATAGTATAGTAATTAAATTAATGGAGTTATGCCATGGAACAACAAAGTCTTGAAGTGCCAAGTTCTATTCTACCTATTTTAAAAACTGGAGAGTTGGATTGGAAAGGTCTTTATCAAATGGAAATATCTGAACCGGGTTTAGTAGCGTTGGCTAGGAATGAATCAGAATATTGCATGGGTGATGGTCGAGCTTTTCGTTCTGTTAAAATTGGTTTTAATTTTGTTCAAAGCCTACTTAACGAATCTGAACAAGATCCGTCTACTTGTCCTGTTAAAACTATGGGTGATGTTGTCGAATTAGTCACTGTTTTTAGGGAAAATAATCCAAAACCTGAAACCGTTAAACATGTTTTAGATCAAGGCAATGAAGTTGATCAAGTTGGCCCAATTATTGTAGCTAGTCGTGAACTTGGTATCAGTATTGATAATTTTTGTAAATTAGTTCAATTATATGGTGGAGATGTTGATTATGCCAGCTATCAAGTTGAAACAATGGTCGAAACAATAGTCGATGCTTTGCCTAGTGGTATTAATAAGCATAACGTGAGACACGCTGTGGTTAATAAATTGATTGCAAATCTTCGATCAGGTCTTATATTTGATGATGGTCAAGCTATAAAATTTGAAGACGAAGAAGCTAGTAATTAATATACTATGGGTTCTAAGAAAACTACCGATTCATTAAATGATGTCCTAGAAGCTATAAACCGTGAACGTAATCCTTTGAAAGAATTATTATTTTCTCCAGAGCTAGTAAGACGACTTAGTAATCAAGAAGCCTTAATTATTGCAACCAATGGCGTATATAAGGCTTTGATGATGCAGTATCATCCAGATAGAAGTGTATCGGAAAATTCAACTAACTCAGATAACACGGATTTATTAACCAGATTTCGGGCTGCTAGGGAAAAAATATTGCATGATCCTTTAACAGCTCGACAAGAATATTTGTCTGATCGAAGAATTAAAAAAGTTGATACATCTGTCAATAATTCTATGATTGAGTCGAGAAAAATTTTATCTCGAGATTCTGTTCAAGACTCTCCAGCTAGTCGTTTATTTGAAGCCTTTATGTCTCACGAAACAATCAAAGATATTGATTCAGCTAGAATTTTATTTCAGCCAATACAATTAAAAGGTAAAAATCAATTACTATCAGTTCAAACCGATCATGGAAAATCTAGCTTAACGTTGATGGAGTACGATAATAGTTTTGAATTTAATCAAGAGTTTTTAGAATATTTTAATGATATTGAAAACAAAACTGGATATCAGCCTGTTGCTCTATATGTTTCAAAAAAATCTGCTGATATTGTATCTCAAGAGGGTCATTTAATTGGCGTCGAAAGAGATGAACTTAGACAATACGCCTTTGAAGAAGGTTGGTATCAGGTTAAAGGTGAAAAATCTGCCATACGTGACTTTAGAAGTTTAATTCACTTTAAGCCTTTAGATCAAAAATCACAACCAGTTCAATTATTTGGTAGCGTATCACCTGAAGATATTGAAAGAAAAAATGGATTTAAAAAATTGAATGGTTATCACGATGAAGCAGATATCGTTTACGGTGCATTGGGTCAAACTGTCGGTCAGCGAACGATTCCGGCTTGGGAGATAGAGTTATTGATACCTAATGGTAAGTTCACTGAAATTTTAAATGAAGGTTTATTAAAGCCAATTTTTGAACCAACCGCCGCCACTATTGGAGAATTAAAAAATGGCCGTAAATTAATTTTAGGTCAAGCAATTATTCCAGCGGTGACTTATAGAAAATAACTGCTTACTTTTAAGCATCATTAAGATTTTTGTTGTTTTAAGAAAATTATTTTAGTCTTAAGTTTATGCAAGAATTATCACAAAACTTGCGTCATACTACAAATCAATTTAAAATAAACATAACCAATAAAATAAAGGAATAAATCAGTGTTATCATCAAATTATAACAATCCCACGCTAAGCCATAGTTCTGTAAGTAGTGGTTCGGCTGTCTTTGCGTCCATTATATTTGCCGTAGTAAGTATTGTTTTGTATTTTTTTATGGCTTTTGTTTTGAGTAAAATCTTTCATAAAGCAAATCGTAAAAAGAGTTTGGCGTATGTCCCTGTTTATAATTATTGGGTGCTTTTTGAAATTGCTGGTTTACCTGGTTGGTTAGTTCTTTTATTGCTTATTCCGGTCATTGGCTTTTTTATTGCTATTGTTTTAGCGGTTAATTTGGCTAAAAAATTTAATAAATCAATGGTTTTTACTATCTTTGGCTTAATTATTTTTAACTTTGTCGGTTATCTAATGTTAGCATTTGGTAAGGCACAATATAACACTTCAGATGTTCCACCAACTGATCCTACGAACAATCAATTAGATCAAGCAACAACTCAGCCACCTCAGAATAATTTGTCTTCGAACATGATAACTCCTAACATGAATGTAACTCCAGATGTTCCACCAACTGTAACCACTGAACCTAATCAAGTTAATAGCGATTCATTCGTTAATCAGACAGTACCAAACGTTGATCTAACTCCAGTTGAAAATTCTATGCCGACTAATGATCCAGTAGTCATTTTAAATCCAACCGAGTCGTCAAATGAACCGATCAATGATCAGCCCGTGGTAACAAATACTCCTAACATGAATGTAACTCCAGATGTTCCACCAACTGTAACCACTGAACCTAATCAAGTTAATAGCGATTCATTCGTTAATCAGACAGTACCAAACGTTGATCTAACTCCAGTTGAAAATTCTATGCCGACTAATGATCCAGTAGTCATTTTAAATCCAACCGAGTCGTCAAATGAACCGATCAATGATCAGCCCGTGGTAACAAATACTGATGATATAAATCAGGTTAACCCAACGGATAATTTAGTTAAGCCAGCCGAAGATACTTCCTCTTCTGATGGTTCGCCATCATTCCCTGTACCAGAAAATCAATCAACTGAAACTCAAGATTCGTCTCAAGGTAATATTTAATTTTTATAAATTAATTAATTCTGAGCTTATTTTAATGAATTTTTTGCAATAATTAAATATGAAAATTTAGAAAATATTAGACAAAATTATCCTTGTATTTTTTTCAAAAATTTTACGAAAAGTCGTTTCACTTAGAGATCTTTCTGTAAAATACCATTGATCCTCTGGTGTTTCTCCATGACTTAAAATTTTTGCTACTGCGAAACCAAGATTATATAGATAGATAGTGTGGTGTTGTTCTTTTAAAATTAACTTCTTTGGATCTAATCTGGCAAAAACATTATCAGATTTTAAGACCGTACCTTTGTTAAGTCGAGTTATTATTGTTTTATGTCATTTGTGACCCATGAAATAATTAGATAACTTTTACTTACAAGAGTTGATTTAGAGATAGTATTTTTAATGGTCGTCTTTACTATATGTTTTATAATGATTCAGAATGAATGTGGTTTAGGTTAGAGGCTAACTATAAAATTTATGTTTTTTTGGAGACTAATTTTAGTTTGATTTAAAAATAATAGCGTTAAAATTATCACAAAATG
>JAKBVU010000024.1 GCA_021841155.1 bacterium | reverse complement strand
CTCCTTGTATTAATTTTATTCATATCTTAAAGCATCTATTGGCTTTAACTTTGCTGCTCGCTGTGCTGGGTAATATCCAAATATTATGCCAATTAACATCGAGACACCAAAAGCTATTAAAATTGACCACCATTCGGTTACTACAGCTACAGTATTGGTAATTGATAATATTTCAATAACAACTAATCCTAATAAAATTCCACCTATTCCGCCAATCAAAGTTAAAATGACTGCTTCATTTAAAAATTGGTAACCGATATCTCTTTTTTTAGCTCCAACTGCTTTACGTAAGCCAATTTCTCGGGTTCGTTCTGTAACGGTGGTAAGCATCATATTCATGATTCCAATACCTGCTACCAATAGACTTATTCCGGCGATAGAACCAAGTAATACTGTTAATGTCTGAGAGGTTGATGATAAGCTAGCAGCTATACTAGATTGATTGACGAATTGAAAATCTGCATTAGCGGGATTTTTAATCCCTTGAGCTGAAAGTAATATATTGGCTGCTTCTTGTTCAACAATGTTGATTGATTGAGTATTAATTGCTGAAATACTAATGCTAGTTAGGGGTTGATTCTGACCGAATAAATATTGTTGAGCGGTTTTAAGAGGAATATAGATATCGTTATCAGGGCTATTAGCGCTACTGCCACCTTTAATATTTGTCACACCAATAACATTAAAAATTACACTATTAATTTCAATTTGTTTACCAACACCAACATTAGGATTACCAAATAATACTTGACTAACTCCTGGACCTAATACCGCTACTCGTTGAAGCGTATTATTTTGTTGCTGGTTAAAAAAACTACCTCGATTAATAGTAATATTGTGTACCGACTGATAAATAGGATTAGCGCCAATAACATTTGTGTTGACATTACTCGAACCATAAGAAATTTGAAAATGTCTGGCAATTTCTGGAGATACACCACTTATAAATTGTAATTGTTTTTGCAAAAGAGTAGCATTGTTCATGGTTAAAGTTTGAGCCGTTCCAATCCCTTGATTAACTACTCCTGGTGCAGAAGATGGTAAGACTACAATCAGGTTTGAGCCTAAGGCACTAATATTTTGTGTAATAGTTGCAGTAGCCCCTTCACCAACTGCAATTAAAATAATGACGGCAGCAATTCCAATAACAATACCTAGAATAGTTAGTGCTGACCTAATTTTATTTACAAACAGATTAAACAGTGTTTCTTGTAGTAAGTCTATGTATTTCATTTCATTATAAAGATTCTTTAAAGCTTATTCTTGTTTAATTCGTCAGATATAATTTTACCGTCTTGAATATGAATAATTCGTCTAGCATTATTAGCTACGTTTAAATCATGTGTTATAAGAATAATGGTTCGGCCTTGTTTATTTAATTCTAAAAAAGTATCAATAACAATTTTTCCGGTTGTTTGATCTAAATTACCAGTTGGTTCGTCAGCTAAAATAATACTAGGATTATTAACTAGAGCTCGTGCTATAGCAACTCTTTGCATTTGTCCTCCAGAAAGCTGATTGGATTTATTGTAAAGTTTAGATAGCTGAAGACCGGCATCCTCAACTACCCTACGAACCCTTTCTTTACGATCTTTAGACCTAAACTCTGTAGAATAGATTAACGGTAATCGAACATTACGTTCTACTGTTGCTCGAGATAGTAAGTTAAATGATTGAAAAACAAAACCAATTTTTTTGTTCCTAATGTCAGCTAGATCGTCATCTTTTAAATTAGATACTAATTTTCCGTCTAAGGTATAAGTACCACTAGAAGCAATATCTAATGCTCCAAGAATATTCATTAATGTTGTTTTTCCTGATCCAGATGGACCAACTATAGCCACAAATTCACCGGAATATATATCTAAAGAGACAGAATTTAAGACAGTGATTTCAGTATCTTTACTGCCATAAGTTTTAGTAATATTATGACAAGAAATAACAGGCTGTAGGATGTCAGGATTAGTTTTTGAATTTGATAAATTAGTCGAATTACTTAGCGTAATCATTATAATTTACCTGCACGAACTTTTGCTCCTCCACGACCACCACTGCCACCATTTAATTTAAGGAGGTTACCACTACTCTGAAGACTATTTAAAGATTTTGAGGGTTTATTTGAAATTATTTGTGTTATAACTTTTTCACCAGATTTAAGTCCAGAAGTAATCTCGGTTCCATTATTAGTAATCAGACCAGTTTTAACATTAACTTTTATTGGTTTGCCATTAACAAGTATTTGAACATATTCACCGGTATGATTAGATTTGATGGCAGTACTTGGAACGCTAATAACATTATTAATTTTTTCGGTAGTTATGTTAGCCGTTAAACTCATACCACTATTTAATTGTGGATTTAAAATACTTGGAGTTACAATCAAATTATAAGTTACTACTCCTTGAGTAATATTACCAACGGGGTTAATTGAGGATACAATTCCTGTTAGGCTAAGATTAGGTAGAGCATTAAAGCTAAGTGTAACATTTTGTCCGGTCTTTACTTTTACTGCATCGACTTCATTTAATGTAATAGATGCTTTTAAACTAGAAGGGTTAACAATTAATATTTCTGGATTGTTAACTGATGAAGCATTACCAGATGATCCAGATATGTATTGATTAGGCGATATGTTTATGTTGGCGATTATTCCATTAATAGGTGCTTTAATATTGGTTTTAGAAATTGTTTCTAATTGGGTTAAATAAGTTTGCCAATCTGCTTGTTCATTGGCTTGGTCAGCTGCTAAAGCTAGTTGAGCTGTATTTAATTGCTGTTTGGCTACTTCTTGTTGTTGTCGAGCCAAGCCAATAGATTGCTGTTGAGAAGGAGTTGCTGTAGGTTGCTGATCTGCTGTAAGATTAGCGGTAGCATTATTAAGATTATACTGATCTTGAATAATTGATGTTTCATCGTTAGATATTGCTTGTTTGTCCTGTAAATAAGATGCATATAATTTGTCGGCTATTGCCGTCAGACTATTGTTTTTAACATTAAACAAAACTTGACCAGCTTGAACAGTTTGACCTTGATGGACGTTTATACTTGAAATAGTACCGCTGACTTGAGAATTAACAGCTAATGATTGAGTGTAGATTAGATTACCAGTACCCAATACGTTGTTAATCAATGTACCTCGTTGAACTGGCTGAGTTATATAAGTATATTTAACTGGTTGTGGTCTAAATACAATATAACCACCTACTCCAATTATAATTATAATTAATCCACCTACCCACCAAGTTTGATGATGAAATATTAGACTGATTATTCGTTTTGCTGTCTTCATAGTATTTTTCTAAGACCCGTTCAATTATTGCTACAATATGACAGATATGTCTTAATAATAACTGAGAATAAACCATAATAAAACGTCAATTAATTTTTACTACAAACTAAGCTTAATATCAGTGAAATACAATAATATTAGTAAAGTACAATAATATTATTTTTGGAGGATATTTAATTATGATTAGTTATAAAAAAATAGCTTATACAACTTTCATCGTAACAACCGTTGGTAGTGTCGCTTTATTGATGTCTGGGTCTGTAGGTGCCATCACAAACACATCAAATATGTCGTTGTCAGCAGTATTGGCTCAAAAGTATAATCTAAGTCAAAGTTCGGTTCGTAGTACAATTCAGCAATATAACAAAACCCACCACAAAAGTTCTTTGTATGAAAAACGATTAATGAATGCAGTTAAAAAAGGTAAAATTACCCTAGCTCAAGAAAAAAATATTTTGATTGAACATAAACAACTTATTCAAAGTATAAAAACAGCTAAAACAGATACGGTGGCTCAAAAGAAAGCACTTGTTAAATCAGATAGATCAAAAGCTAAATCATGGGCTAAAACAAACAACGTACCTTTTGGTTTATTGTTTGAACATCACAAAAAACATCAACATAATTAAGTATAGTTAGGAGTTCAACAAAAAACATTGTAAGTTGAAAATACTGAGATTTTAAAATCTTATTTTTACTTACGTTTATGAAGGGCCTAATGATGATGAAGATGTTAAAAATACTTGCCAGACCATAATTAATAACAACGGCAAAGTTTTATTCGTTGAAGTAAATGGCTTCCAAGGATAGCTTATTAAAAAGAGTTCAAGCCGAGTCTAGGAAAAAACCATAATTAACCGACGAAGAAAAACTAGCTAGTATTATTGACAGCCACAATTATACAAGTGTTCCTTTTGATAATGTTTTAAAAATCAATAATGACAGATTAAGTCCTAATGAAGTAGCGAATCAAATTGTCGATTATTTTAAACTTAGATAATTTTATGATTTTATGTTATCGCTGGGCAGTTTAATATGAAACTGCATATTGATAATAGTTATAATTTAACTTAAATCTGACTAATGTTGAGCTTTGAGTCTATTGAAAATGATTAATTGTTGACATGAAATTAATACTAATTATTCTTATTATTTCAACTGAGCATTATAGTTGGTTAAGATTTTGGAGGCCAGACCCGAACCATACATATAGTGCCCTATTGATTCGATTGATTGACTTTATGTTAACTTCAATTTGTTCTTGTTGAATAAATTTAGTCCAATTGTTCTATGAAAAAAGCTAATATTCTAGCCTGTTCTTTATAAAAATGACTATATGAAGCTGAACCCATATGTCCAGACTTACTATCATTATAAAGTAGTACCGGATTTTTCTTATTTTTACTTTGGAGTAAGGCTGTCATTTTATAGGCATGCATTGGATCAACTCTTGTGTCCTTAGATGCTGTAGCAAAAAAGAAGGCAGGATATTCTACTCCATCTTTTACATTATGATAAGGGCTGAACCTAAGCAGATTTATAAGATCCTTGGAGTTTGAAGGATCCCCAAATTCTTGTACCCATCTACTAGCAATTAAAAAATTAGGAAAACGAACCATGTCGGCTAATGGAACAAGAGAAACTACCGCTTTAAATAATTCAGGCCTTTGTATGGCAACTACGTTAACTAATAAACCTCCGTTACTCCCTCCCATGATACCTAAGTGATGATTATCAGTATATTTGTTGTTAATTAAATATTCTGCTGCAGCGATAAAATCATCGTAACTATTTTGTTTTTTTTCTTTAATACCATCTTGATGCCATTTATCACCAAACTCACCTCCTCCTCTTATATTGGCTAAAGCATACACCCACCCTCGTTTTAATATAGGAACAATTCCCGCTAGAAACGTTGGAGTCAGTGAAATTTCAAAACCACCGTAACCATAAAGAATAGTCGGATTTTTACTGTTAAGTTTGACATCTTTATGGTGAACGATAAACATAGGAATGCTAGTTCCATCCTTAGATTTATACCACTCTTGTTTAACAATGTAATCTTTATCATCTATGATTGAGTCCATCCTATTGAACTCATACATATGCTTTGTTTTGGAGTTATATCTGTACGTAACCTCTGGGGTAACGAAAGATGAAAATTCATAGAAAAACTCAGATTCTTTCGGATTTGTACTTATCTCTAGGATTGAAGCATGATTGGACATTAATAGTTTGCCGGTTTCTTTACCAGTTAGATCATATGTTATGGCTCTATATGATGCATTAATCAAATAAACTGCTATTAATTGATCATTTGTGATTTGACACCATTCAAGTTTATTGTTTTTTTCGGGTATAAATTCATTCCATTTATCTAAATCGGTTAATAGATTTTTTATACTTGTCGACAAAATACGATAGTTTGGTGCCTTATAATTAGTAAGAAGTAAGATTTTATCTTCAGTAAAATATATACAGTTATGACACATATAACCTTTAATTAATTCTTTAATTTCTTTATTTAAAATGTTATATAAAATAATGTCATCATGTTGCATGTTTTGGTTAGATGATATAAACAATAAAGAGTTATCTGGAGATAGATTAAGTTCAAAAGCCTCTTCTTTTGATCGATTTTTGCCAAAAATTTCTTCATCAAATTTAGCATCAGTCCCTATACGATGAAAAAATACTTTCTCGTAATATCGTTCGTCACCTATTTTTACCGATCCTGGGTCTGGATGTTTCGTGTAATAAAACCCAGATTCATCATCTAGCCATGCCACAGATGAATAAGATGCATTTTGCGCAACAATTTCAAGATCTTTTCCTGTTTTGATATTAAGGATTTTTAATATAGATAGCTCATTGCCATTATATGAGATTCCATATGCCAAATATTTACCATGAGATGATGGAAACCAAAAATCTAGACTTGTAGTATTATTATTTTTTTTGCTTAATTTATTGGGGTCAATTAAAACGCGTTTTTTTCCATCTAGACTTTTACTTACATAAAGTATATGTTGATCTTCTTTTGGTGTACGATTTAGTTGAAAATACCAACCGCCAATTAGATAAGGTATGCCAAATGATGGGAAATTAAAACTTTGGGCTATTTCTTTTTCTAATTTAGCTCTAAGCTCAGGTTTAATGAATTTATTGGTCAATTTATTTTGAGCTTTAACCCAATTTTTAACTTGAATACTGTTAGT
>JAKBVU010000023.1 GCA_021841155.1 bacterium | reverse complement strand
GGCGATATTTAAATAAATTACACCGTCCCAATTTGCTAGAAACTTCAGATAGTTTTTAGAAAGATAAAGATTACCGATTTGTTTGGTGACGGGAATAATTTGATTATTTTCATAGCCCAAAAAAATGACTATGATTAAAACTGGCAAAAAAATTATTAGTGCCCCAAAAATATCTTCTTGGCTTAATTGTTGACAACGATTTTTAAAAATCAGGAACCACTTCTTTAGTTTTGATTCATAAAACATGATTATAGATTATTGTAACACCGTTAAGAGTCGGCTTCTAGCAACAAATTAAAATATTCAGTACCACCAAAAGGAATCTTTTGTTTAATTTTTTGTTTAGCTTCTAAGCTGTTGACCGTCGTGATTTGAAAATTACCATATTGATGATTAATGTCATCGATAGCGGTAGTTAAAGTGTTTGTTTGATTAATTTGATCCAATAAACTTAATTGATTACGGCTAGTTTTTTGAAGTTGATAGCAACTTATACCGATTGTTTGAATTGTTAAATTAGGTCGTTGGTTAAAAAGATAAAGAGCTTTAGAGTAAATATCATGATCGCTAAAGAAGCTTGATTTAAACATTTTTCTTTTTAACCAATTTTCATGATTAATAAAAATTATCCAAACTAGAATTCCCCTAGCGTCAACATTTTTATATCTCATTTTTTTGCCGGTAGTTTGACATAAAAATTGAAGGTAGGAGTTTAATTTATGAGTTTGACTGGTTGGATGATCAAGCACCCATTGACGGCCAATTTGACCAAGTCTAGTTGTCAGGTCGTCAACTTCATAACCTCGTAATCTCTGATACCAATCTTCACCAACAGTACTTTTAAAGACTAAATTTTTAAGAGTTTGACGAGAAGCTTGTAAGAAATCTAGTGGTTGATAAATTTGGACTGCGTTAAGTCGAGCAGCGTAATGTTCGGCAATACCTGGTAAATCTGTTAACTGGAGTTGTCGATAGATTGATACTAGGTTATGATGATCAATCATATCTAGACCGTCTGGTTTGTGCAGAGAGCTGGCTAATTTGGCTAAGAACTGATTAGGTCCAATACCAACATTAATTGTTATATAATGGCCTATTTGATCTCTAACAGCCTGTTTAATGTCTTGAGCTATGTCGGTTAATGATTGATGATGAAGGGTTGTTGGAGTATTGTGAAAATCAATTACTCCTTCATCGATACTCTTCATTTTGATTTTAGGTGAATAAGATTGCATGATTTTCATTAATCGTTGATAAACGTAATGATATTTAGGTGGATCGCTTTCTAGGACAATAATGTTAGGTATAATACTTTTGACTTCTTGTAAATTCATGCCAACCTTAGCTCCCTGTTGTTTAGCCTCATGCGATAAGGCAATTAAACAACACTGTTGAGATAATCGATTGGTGATGCCAATTGGTCGGTGTCTTAATGATGGATGAGCTTGTTGTTCAATAGTAGCAAAGGCACTATTAAGATCAATGTGCATAATGAGAGGTTGTTCGTTATTGAGATCTGGATTAAACATTGATGAGAGCCACCAATTTCCAGTTTAAAGAACTGGCATTAAATTCTAATTGATAGTCGGTTTGACCATCGCTGACATTAAAAATATAAAGCATTTTTTGACCACTGTGAGTCGGATGTTGTAAGCCGACTTCTTGAACGGTAATTAATTGATTTTTATAATAAAATTTGGCCGGATAACAATGATTATTTTTAAAAACAGCAATCACCTGAGTCGGTTGATTAATATAAACAGTTGGGTCCATGAAACTTCTCCTAATAATTAGTTTTAAGTTGACGGATTTATAATTATTAGAGTTAAAATTGATAAAAAATTTAACCGTCGATAATTTTCTTAACAATTTAACTAAGAAGTTTAAGGAGATGATCAGGGCCCGGAGGATGACTATCTACTAGCTATTATAGTACTTTTTTTAATTAAGTTTGTATTTATTAAAAGCAATTTGTCTAGCTAATTGATGGTCAACAATTGGTAAAGGATAATCAACACCAATTAAGCAGTTACTGCTAACCTGCTGACTGATTGGCATAATCCATGGTTGAGCTAAAAATTGATTAGGAACTTGAGCTAAGGTTGGCAAATATTTCTTAACGTATTGACCGGTTTTATCATAGGCTATTTGTTGTTTGATCGGATTATAGAAACGTCTAAACATTGGGGCTGGATCAACTCCAACTGAAGTTACCCATTGCCAATTACCATTATTGCTGGCGGTGTCATGATCGATTAAATATTTTTCAAAATACTGTTGACCAAGACGCCAGTCTATATCTAGGTCTTTAGTCAAAAAAGACGCTACAATTAGTCTAGCTCTATTATGAATGAAACCCTCTAATCTTAGCTGTTTCATGGCACTATCAATGATCGGATAACCAGTTTGTGAATTTTGCCAAGCTTGTAAATAAATTGGATCATTGGTCCATTGTAGATTTCGATATTTAGTCTGGAATTCTTGTTTTAAATTATCTGGATAATAATAGAGAATGTAAGCATAAAATTCACGCCAGCACATTTGTCGTAACCAAGCAGTTGAATTAGTCGAAGGATTAAGACTAGCTTCAATCATTAAAGGACTAATGGTGCCAAAATTTAAGTCAGCCGATAAATGAGAAGTACCGTCGATACTAAGATTGTCATGGTTTGCTAGATAATCGTTTAATTTATTGGCCAGAAAATGATCTAATCGTTGATATGCTAGGTCTTCACCACCATGGATTTTGTTGGGTGATAAATCTTCAGACTTTATAAATTGATTTAAGTAACTTGGTTGCAATGTTTTAATATTTTTTGATGGTAAATGACAATGGACTGGCGTCGGACTGATTAAACGTCTTTTTTGAGCTAACCAATTGCGATAAAAAGGTGTAAAAACTTGATAGTGTTGTTGGTTTTTCGTTACAATTTGATCCAGATCGTCCACAATATACTGACCGGGGAATTGTTTAACGGTTAGGCCCTTTTTGCCTAATTGCCGATAAGTTAACTGGAGCTTAGGATTATAACTAAGAGTAGTATAAATTTGACTAACTTTGTGTTCTTGAGCTAATTGACTCAAAGTATTTAAACAATCTCCATCTCTTAGAATTAATTGACCGCCTAATTTTTTGATCTTTTGATCTAAATTTGCCAGACATTCCATCAAAAAATGATTATGATTTGATGATTTTTGGGCTAATTGACGTTGATCGAAGATGAAGATAGGAATAATAGACTGATGATCTTGACTAGCTTGAGTAAAAGCCGGATGATCATTAATTCGTAAAATTGAATTAAACCAGACGATAGCTTGAGTCATTCTTAAGAATGAGTTTTTAGGTTAAATGACTAATTATTTTTTCAATATTGCTTGAAGTCTCTCGAAGGTTATTAGCAATAAAACTTTTAACCGGTCGATAGGTTGTTGAAACAGTTGAAGTTCCAATTAAAAATAAAATAATAGCAATACTGAAACCAATTCGTGGTCTGAGTTTTTTGGTTTGAGTATTTCTAAATGCCGGTGCAGTGCCGATAACTTCTTTTTTAAAGATTTTATTAATATAGTAGGCACCTAAGTAATAAAACAAGAAAGTCACAAAGAAATTATAGTAAAAGCCTTTTTTAAGTCGTCGAGCTGATGTTAGACTCGGGTTTCTTAGTAAAAATTTAATTTGACCAAAATTTTTTAATTGATGTAAGACGTGTAACTCGTCACCACCCTGCATAGCAATTAAGTTATAGCCCTTAAAAAATGATTTTTTGAAGGCTAAATTAGTAGCCGTGACATAATAAGGATGTTTAACTATGAGACTGTAAAAATAATCAGATATAAATAGGAATTTAGTATAGGTTTTACCCCACCAAGGTCCATCAAGATATTGACATGGACCGGCCACCGCTATTAAATTAGGATTTTTGACAAATGACTGATTAATATTCTCTAGCCAGTTTGGTTTAAAGACAGTGTCGGAATCAGTTGAGATAATTATTTCTCCGGTTGCGACATCAGCCCCAGCTTGTCTTGCGAAACAAACTCCAGGTCGTCTTTCTTGAATTAATTTAACATTTGGAAATTGACGGATAATTTCGACTGAATTGTCGATAGAGTTGTTATCGACTACAATAATTTCAGGTTTTAAATTAGTCTCTTGGTGAGTTAAAGAATTTAAGCAATTATAGATGTAAGCAGCTTCATTATAACAGGGTATAACAATGCTGTAATGATAATTTCCACTACTTTTCATTGCTAGTAATTATACAGCAAAATTTCAGATTTTAAAAGCTTTTTATGTTTATTTATTTTTTGAGCTGTAATTGACATTCGTAACTATCAAACTTAATATCGGTAGTTAAATCTGGTTGTTTAATAGTTTGATTTAGTTTGGTTGTCAGAGTTTCTTCCATGATTAGATTTTTTTGATGTTCAACTGTTTGTTGGACAATTTGCTGATTTGAGGTAATAGTTAATTGAATCCGATCATCTACCTGATAATTAGCTTGTTTACGAGCATTTTGAATATGACGAATCAGTTCTCTGGCCAAGCCTTCTTCTATTAATTGATCATTTAATTTAATATCTAGATCAATCTCGTTACCCCATTTTACTTCCTTAACGTTGAGTTCGTCAGCGATTAGACTTTTGTAATAATCGGGTAATTTGGGTACGGTAAAACTAGCTAATGGCTGACGTACTTTAATTTTTTGGCTAGCTCGAAGAGCTAAACCTTGATTAATGTAGTCCCTAGCTTGAGTCATATTATCTAGTAAAGTTTGATCAATTTTTTGAGTTGATGGCCAGTCGCTGAGATGCACAGATGTTGGTAGTGAAGTTTTGTTAGTTAGTTGTCGCCAGATATGGTCACTTAAAAAAGGTGAAAACGGAGCTAGTAATTGACAGATAGTGATTAAACTGTAATAAAGAGTTTCGTAAGCTTCGGTTTTGTCTAGGTTGTTATCACTTTTCCAGAATCTTCTTCGTGAACGACGAATATACCAATTGCTTAAATCATCAAGCAGATCAGTGATCTGTTCTGAAGCTTTATCTATTCGATAGTTATCTAAGTTAGTGGTTATTTTTTTAATAACTTGATTCAGTCGAGCGATAATCCACTGATCTAGTAAATTGTGACTTTTAGGAATTTGACCAGGATGTTGGGGTGTAAAATGATCAACGTCAGCGTAGAGCTGATAAAAATTAAAACTGTTATTTAAGGTCATAAAAACTTTTCGTTGAATGTCTCGAAGATGATTAGAAATAAACCTAACATCTTCTCCGTGAACAATTGGTGAGCTAGCCATAAAAAATCTTAGAGTATCTACGCCAAAATTATCAAAAGTTTCATCCATAGGAGCGTAGTTCTTTTTTCTTTTAGATAGTTTTTGACCATCAGCTGCTACGACCCAACCACTACTAATGACATTTTTAAAAGCTGGTTGATCGAATAAACTAACAGCTAAAACATGAAGAGTATAAAACCATCCCCTAGTTTGATCGATGGCTTCAGCGATAAAATCAGCTGGAAAAACTTTTTGCCAATCAATATCTTGATTAAAGGGGTAATGATCTTGACCATAAGGCATGGAACCCGACTCGAACCAACAGTCAAAAACTTCTGGAATTCGTTTGGCGATTTTACCTGAGTCGGTTTTAATTTCAACTTGATCAATGTAGGGTCGATGCAGATCGGTTATTTTGGTGCCATCAACTGCCCTTTCCTTTAGTTCTTTAAGACTACCAATAATAACAGTTTCTTCTCCGTCGTCGGTTTGCCAGATTGGTAATGGTGAACCCCAGAATCGATTACGAGAGATCGACCAGTCACGAGCATTTTCAAGCCAGTTACCAAAACGACCATCTTTAATATGATTTGGTGTCCAGTTAATTTTTTGATTATTGTCTATTAATTTTGGAACAATTTGACTAACTTTGACTAACCACGAATCGGTAGCGTAATAAAGTAGTGGTGTGTCACAACGCCAACAAAAAGGATATGTGTGTTTAAAGGTTTCAGCGGCAAAAACGTGATTTGATTTTGTTAAAAGTTCAATGATTAAATTATCAGCCGTTTTAAAGAATTTGCCTGCGATATTGTCAGGTAAACCGAGATTAGTCTTAATTTTACCGTATTCGTCTAGAGTAATTAGGATCGGTAGTTGAAATTTTTGACCTAGTTTTAAATCATCTTCACCGAAAGCTGGTGCAACGTGTAAGACACCTGAACCGTCTTCGATACTAACAAAATCAGCTGGCCAGACTTTATATAAATTATCTTTATAGATCTCGTCTTTTAAGTTACTTAATTTAAAAAGTGGTTGATAACTCATACCAACTAGATCATGACCTTTGACTTGGCGGATTATTTTGTAGTTATCGCTATTAAGACAGGCTAAACGATTTTTAGCTAAAACTAAAGTTTCGTCTTGATGATTATCATCCTGTAGGGTGACATAGAGATAATCGGCATCAGGATTAACCGCAATAGCACTGTTGCCAGGTAAACTCCAAGGTGTAGT
>JAKBVU010000006.1 GCA_021841155.1 bacterium | reverse complement strand
ATATTGTGGAGTATAAAAATTCGGCTGTTAGACAAAAAGCTGCTTTATTAAATTCGTTTAATTTTCGTCAACCAGATTTAACTGATTTTGCTTCAATTAAAAATTTAGAATTATCTCGTAGGCTTAATTTGGTGATTCCTATTGGAGTTGTCGCAGCCAATATGATGGGCATTACTAATCAAGCAGATAATCCGTTAATTTTTAAAGTTAATATTTATGATGGTTATTATGATTTATTTGAGCAATGTGTTAAGGAAAAAAATGATAATATGGCTCAAAGAATTTATTTAGCGGCTGAAGAGAATGTTAATAATTTATTTCTTTATTGGAACAATGTATTTAATCAAATTATTAAATTGTCAAAAAATTAAAATATTTTTCAATTTAAAGTGATATAATTTTGTTATGTCTAATAAATCTCAATCTTCAGAAATTCCAACTCATATTGGTTTAATTCTTGACGGTAATAGGCGATGGGCTAAAGAGCACCATTTAAGTGTCGCACAAGGTCACCGTCAAGGTTATGAAAATTTACGAACAATATCTAAAGCAGCTATTAAATATGGGGTAAGGTATGTTTCGGCTTATGTGTTTTCAACTGAAAATTGGAAAAGAGATCGACAAGAAGTTAAAGATATTATGAAATTGTTGCGGTGGGTTTTAAATCATGAAATCAAAAAACTACATAAAGACAATATTAGAGTTAGGGTAATTGGTTCTAAAGTAAAACTTGGTGCCGCCATGTTAACAGCTATTCATGATGCAGAAAAATTAACCGAGCACAATACACGAGGAACTATTTTATTGTGTTTAGATTATGGTGGTCAGCAAGAAATTGTTGATGCAGTTAAAAAAATAGTAGCTGAAGGTATTAAACCAAATAAAATTACGGTACCTTTAATTAACCAACACCTTTATGCAGCCGATGTACCACCACCAGATTTAATTATTAGGACTTCTGGTGAGCAGCGTTTATCTAATTTTTTAACTTGGCAATCTAGTTATGCGGAATTAATGTTTTCAAAAAAATATTGGCCAGATTTTCACGAGACTGATTTAAATTATTCTTTGAAAAAGTTTCAACAAATTCATCGTCGTTTTGGTCAATAAAAGTTAAGCATATTCTAAGTCAACTTAATTTAAAATACCTTATTGATGAAAAAAAATATTGTCAGCGTGTTGATTGTTATTATTGTTTTAGGTTATGGTCTATTAGCACGCCGTTATTATCAAAATAATAAATTAAAATTTACTGTACCCAAGAACAATAGCGTCAAGAATAAACAAACTAAATTAGTTATTAGTCAAAAAACTCAATCAGTTTTCCAAAATGGAAGTTTTATTGGTCAAAGTGCTAATGCTTATTGGGGTAATGTTCAAGTTGAGGCTATTATTCAAGCCAATCATTTAAGTGGTTTGAATATTTTACAGTATCCTAACTCCCATTCAGCCTCAGTTTATATTAATCAACAAGTGCTACCAATTTTAAAAAAAGAAGCTATTCAAAAACAATCATCAAAAGTCCAAATTATATCTGGAGCAACTTTCACGTCAGAAGCTTTTATTCAATCTTTGGCATCGGCTTTAAAGAAGGCTCAATAATGAAACAAACTAAACTTATTATGTCTATGCCTATTACTCTTCAGATTAATCATGATCAAGATTTATTATTGCACCAAACATTTCAACGTGTTTTTAGATATTTCCAGGATATAGACGAGAAGTTTAGTCCTTATAAACCAACAAGTCAGATTTCTCGTTTCAATCAAAATCCAGTCCAGCACAAACCATCCAAACAGTTGAAAGAAATTTTACAAACTTGTTATGATTATGAAAGAAAAACTAATGGCTATTTTCAGATTAATTATAATGGCATTATTGATCCGTCTGGTTTAGTTAAAAGTTATGCTATTGATAAAGCCTATTCTATTATAAGAGAACATTACGATGATTTTTATTTAGAAGTTGGTGGTGATATTGTGGTTTCAAAACCTGTCAATTCAGTCCAATCATGGACAATTGGTGTTCGAAATCCTTTTGAACTCAACCAAATCGTTAAAACTATTGTTTTGCAAAATGGGGCCGTAGCAACCTCAGGTAATTATGTTAAAAAAAATCATATTTTTAATCCTCTAAATGGTCAAGTTGTAGTTAACCCAGTTTCTTTAACGGTCATTGGCCAGTCAATCATAGATGCTGACGTTATGGCTACGGCGGCTTTTGCGATGGGTCCAGACGGGGTTAATTGGTTAGAAAAATTAAACGGTCTTGAAGCTTATATGATTGAATCAGATCAACAAGCGACAATGACTAGTTGTTTTGAGGAGTATGTTAAATGAAATTATTAAATCGTTTTAGTATGTATCGATTGATTTTATATTATTTAGCCGGTATTTTTTTAATAGCTTTCCTTCTATCGGTCTTTAAGGTCATTAGCTATAGTCCTGGATTTTTAATTTTATCATTAGCTGTTTTAACTGTCAGTGGTTATTTATTTAATTTAATGTTTTCTTATTTGTTTGATGCCCCAATTAACCCTGAATCTAATTTTATAACTAGTTTAATTTTAGTTTTAATTATTACGCCCGTCTACAGCAATGTCTATTCCATTGGTTTTTTGGTCATGGCTTCTTTAATAGCTCAAGCTAGTAAATATTTGTTGACGTATCATGACAAGCATATTTTTAATCCAGCTGCTTTAGCGGTTTTAGTCTTAGATTTATCAGCCCGTCAAACTGCTAGTTGGTGGGTGGGTAGTTTGTATTTAGCACCTTTTGTGTTTGTGGGTGGTTTAATAATTATTCGTAAAATTAGTGATTTTAAAATGGTAGCTAGTTTTATTTTTGTTAATTTAGCATTAACGGCAATTATTGGATTATTTAATCATGATTTAGTTTTAAGTTTAAAAGATACTATTTTAATTTCACCACTTTTGTTCTTGGGTTTTGTGATGCTAACTGAGCCATTGACCTCACCGAGAAAACAGAACCAACAATTAGTTTACGCTATTATTGTAGCCATCTTATTGTTACCACAAATTCATTTGTTTAATCTATATACTACTCCCGAGTTTGCTTTAATAGTTGCTAATCTTTATGCTTTTTGGGTCAACGCTAAAGACAAGTTATTTTTATATTTACAAAAAATTATTAAATTGAGTCCCGATCAATTTGAATTAATTTTTAATCGACCAAGTAACTTTAATTTTATACCCGGGCAATATATGGAATGGACTTTAGCTCATGATAATTTTGATCAAAAGGGTATAAGACGTTATTTTACAATATCTTCTTCGCCCACTGAAGATAAACTAACTATAGCCCTCAAAAACAGTGATTCTAGCTATAAAAAAGCTCTTTTAAATCTTGAAGAACCATTATTGATTGCTAGTAGCTTAGGGGGTGATTTTGTTTTACCAGAAAATCCTAATCAAAAATTAGTTTTTGTAGCCGGTGGAATTGGGATTACACCTTTTCGAAGTATGATTAAATATCTAGTCGATTCTAAACAATCTAGAGACATTTATTTACTTTATTTTTGTTCAAATTATGAAGATTTTGTTTATAAAGATTTTTTTGATCAGGCGAGTAAACACATTAATTTAAAAGTTTGGTATATTTGTTCTTCGTCTCGAAAACCAACTATTAAATTTAATAATTCATTAATTACTAATCAGCGTTTATCGGTTGATTTAGTTCAAGATCTAGTTAGTGATTATCATCAAAGATTATTTTTATTGGCTGGTTCTGATTCGATTGTAAAAAGCTCTAAACAAATTTTAAGAAAATTAGGCCTTAGATTTAGTCAAATAAAAACTGATCATTTTAGTGGTTATTGATTATTTAATAACCCTAGCTCTCCAGAGTCTATAAGCTCCAGCTAGAATTAACATAAAACCAGCTAGTAACCAAAAATCTCTAAAAAATCCAAATTTTAAATCAGTACCAACATATAAAGCGTGTAAAAAAATAAAAAATACTGCTAAGTAGCTTAAAAAATGAAATTTACGCCATAATTTTTTATTAGTATCAATAATTTTTAGTGAAGTTAAAACGACAAAAATAATAATATAGGTAGCAAAAATTCCAAAAGTAACACCTAAAGCGCCAATATTAATACCGGCAAAAGAAGTTTCGTTATAGTAAGTGGATGCAAATGGGACTAAAATTTCGACTAAATTAAATTTAATATAATGATTAATTAACAAAAAACCACCATGGATTGCAATTGCAACTAACAAACTAATAGCCAGTGTTTTATGAATTACCCAGGCTTTAATAGGTTCTATGTAGCGATAAATAAATCCCGTTACTTGTCCAATGCCAGAAATGATTAAAACAAATAAAATACCGGCCGCTACAAAACCTGAAGCTCTAACTATATACCAAGACCAGTAATCGCTGACTCTTTCGGTGACAATTTTAATGTCACTGACAGCTAATAAAAAATGCATTTATTTTGTTATCCTTTAGTTATTATAGATTAAAAATTAACAATATAATAATCTAATTAGCTTAATTTTTTCTGATTTTTTAAACCATTGAATAATTATTGTAAATGATTTACAATAAGGTATGTTAAAAACTAGGCAAACTAAATATACGAAAGCAGTACAGGACTATTTTAAAAATTATAATCATAGTTCTAATCATCAGGCTTTAGAATATTTACAATCATTTTATCCTAATTTAACAGCTACTACGGTTCATCGTATTACCGAGCGAATGGTTAAAAATAAGGTTTTGGGATTAGCACCTTTGACCATTAATCAGATTAAGCGTTTTGATAGTAATCTAGTCTATCACGATCACTTTCATTGTCGTAACTGTGATTTATTGAGAGATATTAATTTACCTGATCATATTGTTAGGGAAATTGAAACGCTTTTAAATGGTTGTCGCTTAAATGGTAGTTTAACTATTAGTGGTGTTTGTCAAAAATGTATTAAAAATAAGGAGGTTTTATGAAAAAAGTAACAGTTTATTCAACTACAACTTGTCCGTATTGCAAAATGTTAACTAGTTGGTTAAAAGATAACAAGATTGAATATACGGAATATAAGGTTGATCAAAATCCTTTTGCGGCTCAAGCTATGATTAATCTTAGCGGTCAGAGAAGTGTACCTTTTACGACTGTAGAAGTCGATAATAAAATTACTGATCGAATTTTAGGTTTTGATTTAAATCAATTAAGAGGAGTTTTAAGTTAATGTCAAAAAAAATTATTTTGGATGTTCGCGAAAAACATGAATATAAAAAAAGTCATGTCAAAGAGGCCAAAAATTTACCTTTATCTAGTATGATGATTAATCATCAATCTGTTTTAGAAGATGTAGATTTTGAAGATGAAATTATTGTTTATTGTCGTTCAGGACATCGAGCTTCAATGGCAATTAGTTTTTTGCAAAAAAATGGTTATAAAAATTTAAAAAATGGTGTTAATCAATCTACAGTGGAGAGTAATTACCTTTAATGCATCACTTTCATTATGATCCGATAGAACGACTAAAAATACAAAATCCAACTCAGTTGTTGCAGAGTTTCGGCTTAAAGTCAGGCATGAAAATTCTAGATCTAGGTTGTAATAATGGATTTTATGCTTTAGCCGCTTTAAAAATTATTGGTTTTGAAGGTATTTATTATGGGGTTGATGTTGATTGAATTGCAGTCGATAATTTAAGATCTAAATTAAAAGCAAGTGATTTTAATAATTACAGCTTAGATGTTTTATCGGCTGAAGATTTTTTGTTAAAAGACTATAAATTCGATTTTATTTTACTAGCTACTGTTTTACATGATTTTGATAAACCCAAAAAAGTTTTACAAAATTTAAAAAAAATGTCTGATTCTAGTACCATATTGATTGACTATGATTTTCGAGCTGACAAAATTTCAAATTTTGGTCCACCTCGAGAGATAAGATTTAGTTTAGATTTTGCTTCAAACATAATTAAACAAGCTGGTTTTAAAGATATTAAAGCAAATATTTATGATCAAAATTATTATCTCATTAAAGCCAGAGTTTAGATTCTTGTTTAATGATTTGTTTAGTTTTTTTAGTGACTATTGAAAATTCTAAATAAGGCCATATACCATTTATTAAATTAGGTTTTTCTGAGTCAATGATAGTAATTTCGTCATAATCTATAACATGACTTATAATTTTGCCTAAAAAATATACTTTTTTGTCATAATCTGGACCAATCAATAATTCATACTTAGTTTGATTAGGTAAATAGTTAAAATATAATAAAAAAGCTTGATTAATTTTTTCTAGCTGGAATTCAACTTTATCATCGTTAAATTCAAAGTCATTAACCAAACTTTGATTAAGTCGAAAAAGCCATCTTTTACCCATGCCACCGACCAATTGCTTTGACTTACTTTGATCATGTTTGTCAACTGAAAGTTTTTCGTTCATATAATTTGATCTTTCTTTTGATGGTTGGAGATTTTTTTTATGGAATTATAGAGAAAAAATAAATCTTGTAGTTTAATTTTGTTTACCGTTTGGTTAATTAGATATGTTGAATTATTATTTTCTATTAGCCCTTCTAAGTAAAAATTTTTTTTATTACCAGGAAAATTGGCTTTTAGATCAAAACTTTTTTGTTTAGCTATATTTTCATAAAGAATATTAATGCTATTAATTAATGGTGTTGGTTCGAGATAATTTGTTTTAATTTGATATAACTCAAATAAATTAATTTGATTTTGAGATGAATAGAGTTTGATTAATTCTTGAGAGACTTGATTTAATAAAACTTTCTCAAACCAATAATATTTTGGCTGAATAGAAGACGTCTTTATTAGTGATTGTTCTTTCATATCTAGATTTATTCGTGTAAAATACTAACTATAATAAAAAACTTATTAAATGTCTATATCTAAAGCAGAAATTTTAAGTCAATTGAGTCAGACTTTAAATGATTATTTGAAGCTACAAGTTTGTTTAGCTGAAAAAGTTGATAGTAGCTATGCTTTGTTATGGCAAGATATTCGAGATTATATTTTAGGAGGCGGTAAAAGAAGTCGGGCATATTTATTAGTTTTAAGTTATTTAGCATTTGGTGGTCAAGAGATGCAAGATATTTTAGATATAGCATTATCTCAAGAGATTTTACACACTGCTCTATTAATTCATGACGATATGATTGACCAAGATTTTATTCGACATTCTCGTCCTAATTTAGCAGCCGTAAGAGTTGAACAATATAAATTAAAATCTTCGAATATGGCTTATCATTTAGGTAATTCTGCTGCGCTTTTGAGTGGTGATTTATTATTGTCAGCTAGCTATGATTTAATTTTAAATAGTTGTTTAAAGTCGCAAATAAAAATTAAATTATTAAAAATTTTGCAAGACGATATCTTTTTGGTTGCTGGTGGTGAATTAATGGATATGGAAACTTTTTTTAATAAATATGATCAGGACCAAGCGTTAAAGATAATTAATTTTAAAACATCAATGTATAGTTTTTATTTTCCAATCAAGATGGCTGGTATTTTAACCAAAACAAAACTCAACGAATCTTTATTGAAGAGGTTTAGTTTTAATTTAGGACAAATTTATCAATTAATTGATGATTTAAATAATTTATTTTCAACAGAAATAGTCATAGGTAAACCTATTTTAAGTGATATTCGTGATAACAAGAAAACCTATATTATATCTCGAGTTTATAATGATGTTAACGAGGAAAGTAGAAGATTAATTAATAATTTAATGGGTCAACATAATATTAGTAAGACTGATCAAAAAAAATTACAAAGTTTAATTATCGGTTCTACGGCTTATCAGGAAATTTTAGATTTAATTGATAATTTAAAAATGACTTCGTTGAAATTATTGCAAGAATTACCAATTAGTAACTCTTACCTTAAACAATTTAGTAGTTATATTAATAATTTGAGAGTTGGTTTTTAGTGGATGATTTAATTGTTTTTTCTAGCTTAATATCTAAGAGATTTTTGAAGCAACATCAAAAGTTTTTTTATTATTTAAGTCGGTTGATTAAAAAAGATACTAGACATGATCTGTATAATCTTTATGGATTAATAATTTTAATAAAACAAATTATTAACCAGCCATCTCTTGAATATCCAGTCAAATATTTAAATGAAGTGAGAGAAGAAACAGTTCAGGCTTTTTTGAACCAATATTCAACTAATCTAATTGTTATGTCATTTGTGCGTACAGCCAAAAAAAATCAATTTGATTTAAATGAGATATTAGATTTATTTCAAGCAGCTAAACTAGATTTAAGGAAGACTAAATTAAATCAGAAAAAATTTGATCTTTATATTCATGGCTCAGCTGAAGTAATAAGCTTGATGATTTTACGAGTTTTTATGATTGATGAGATAAAGATTAGAAAATTAGAAACAAATGCTAGGTTGTTGGGATCAATTTATCAACGAATAAATTTAATTATTAATTTAAAAAAGAATTATGAAAATCTAGGATATTTTTATTGGCCGCTTGATAATTATCAACAATTTGATGAAAGTTATAAAAAATCTATTACTAACCAAATTGATCGAGATTTTGCAACCGTTAGACGGTCGATTGAATTGTTACCACGCAACTGTCGATTGATTGTTTTAGTTAGCTATGATTATTATTATTATCTTTTTAAAAAAATTAAACGTTACAGTGTTAATGATTTAAAGCAAAAACCAATTAAAGCTAGTCGATTGATTCAGTCATTAATTATTTTAAAAAATTTACTAAAAATAGTTTAAATTAGAATAAGATTGTTTTTTTATTAATTAAATAAATTCTGACATATTTTATTGATTATTAGATAAACTATGATTAATAGTTTTTTGTTACAATAGTAAATATGTACCAAAGTTTAAGACGTCATCATTTAGTATTTGGTTTAATGATATTATTTTTATTATTTGGAAGTTTATTGGTCATTAATAACAATTATCGCTTTAATAATCAAAAACTTTTACAACAATTTGGTCTAAGCCTTCGACCAGTCGTCAATCATCCCTATAAACCGGTTTGTAATAATTATAAAGCTGGTTATGGGCATTGTTTGGCTGAGATTGCTCTCAATATAGACGGTCATCCACTTAATGGTTTTCCAGCTACTAGTGGTGGTTACGGACCTGATCAATTTCATACTGCTTATGATTTGCCATGCACACCTGGTGGTAACGTAGCAACAGTTTGTCAAACTCCTCAAAACTTTGGTCCGCAGACGATTGCTATTGTTGATGCTGGTAATTTTTCTTCAGGGATTAGCGGATTAAATACTTCATTAAATAATTACGATCAATATTTTGGTATTGCACAGTGTAATACCACTGACGGTTGTTTAGAAGTTGTCAATCAAACAGGTTCTAATAATCCTGCCAATCTACCAGCTGATGCTGGATGGTCGGATGAGATAGCGCTTGATTTAGAGACAGCTCATATGATTTGTCAAACCTGTAAGATTTTACTAGTTGAGGCCAATACAGCAAGCGTAGCTGATTTAGCAGCGGCTAATTTAACCGCTTCTAGTTTTAATCCGGTTGCGATTTCTAATAGCTGGGGAGCTGGTAGTGATTATTCTAGTTATGATGCTAATTTTCAATATAATAATATAGCTGATTTAGCAGCTACCGGAGATAGTGGAACAGTATCAGTCGGAGCAGCCTGGCCGGCAGATATTCCTCAAGTGGTGGCCGTGGCAGGCACAACACTTAACTTGAATTCTAATAATACTTATAATAGTGAAAGTGTTTGGATTGATAGCGGTGGAGGCTGTTCGAACTATTATTCGGCACCAACTTGGCAAAAAAGTTTAAGTGATTGGTCAACGAATGGTTGTGGTGCATATCGATCTTTTGGCGATGTCTCGGCTGACGCTAATCCGAATACTGGTGAAGCAGTTAATATTGATGGTACCTGGTATTTGATTGGTGGCACTTCGTTAGCAACTCCAATTATAGCTGGTATTTATGGATTATCTTCAGGTATAGCTAGTGCTACCTCACCACCAGTTGAGACTCTTTATCTTAACAATTCAGCAGCTAATTTTCACAATATTACAACCGGTAATGATTGTACTTCAACCGGTCAGTTACACTGTACGGCTACTACTGGTTTTAATACGCCTAGTGGTTTAGGTTCACCTAATGGACTTGGTGCATTTCAAACATTACCTCTTAATCCTATTAATTTAAACGCCACCGACATTAATCAAAATTTAATTGATTTATCCTGGTCAATGGAGAGTACGACCGGTATTAGTGGTTATTACGTTTATCAAAATGGTGTCAAAATAGCCAATGTGACGACAGAAAGTTATGCAGCCACTGGATTAACTCTTAATGCCTATTATAACTATTTCGTGGTAGCCTATAATAGTCAAGGTGAATTATCTAGTCCTTCAATGACGGTGACGGCTAGAGCAACTTATCCAGCCGATATTAATCAAAATGGACATGTTGGTTTGCTCGATTTAAGTTTGTTGTCGGCTAAATACGGTCAGAGTGGCTCTAATTTGGGTCGAGCTGATATTAATCGTGATGGAGTGGTCAATCTATTAGATTTAAGTATTTTAGCTCAAGAATATGGAGATAATTAATGAAAAAAAATAGAAGTTTAGTTTATTTAATAGGTCTAGTTGTTCTAATTATTATTTTGAGTTTTAGTTATTATGTTTACGTTAAGAATCATCAATCTAAATCAAAACCTCTCTATGCTGGTAATTTAATTGTGCCAAATCGTTGGCGTCAAAAAGCTTTAAAGCTTGGTTATTATTGTCCTTCTTGGAACAATAATGCCGCTAGTCAGATTGAGGTTGGTTCGATTTGTTTAAAGATAAAGTCTTAGTTGATTTCATAAGATGGTGTTTGTGACCAATAATTATTCTAGCAGCGATTCCAATAATAAATAATGTAATTGTTATTAAACCAGCTAAATCAGATTGGTTTAAAGCGGCTAGGTTATATTGATTAAGTGTAATAATAGTTTTTTGATTAATTAGTTGATGATTTTGATAGAATGTTGGTACATAAAAGCTTTGTTTGATTTCTTTATGATTAATAAAATAAATTAATTGATTATTGCCTGGACTTTGATTGTAAAAAGTTACTTGTCCGTTCTGATTAGAAGTAGTTTTGTTTTTTAGGTTATTAAGATAAAAAGTTTGACCTTGAATAGGTTTAAAATTTTTTGTTAAAATTACCACTGTAATTGTTAAGCCAATTGTTTTAAAGCTTTTGAGAGGGCTTGTAGTAATAATTTGACCATTAAGGCTAGTAAAAACCTTATAATAATAAGTTGTATTTGGGATTAAATTAGTCAAGCTGAGCTGATTATTGGTGCTATTTTTAGAATTTGATATTTGTTGATTAAGATTGTTAGCATTAACACCGTATTTAACTAAAATAGTAGCTGCTGTGTTAGTTGTAATAGCTAATTGGACTTGATTCGATTGAACTTGTTGATTAATCGATTTAATACTGATATTAGGTTTTGTCGATTGGGTTTGAACTGGTTTTGAAGTTGTTGTTGATGTAGGAGTTGAGGTTGATTGATTAGTATAGTAATTTTGATTTGAGCTTGAACTTGAACTACTGGTAGGAGCTTTGGGTTGTGGTTTCGGAGCTGGAGTATAAATACCAACTGAACTGTTTAATGAAGCTGGGTTGGTCCAGGTCCCATTATTGGCCGCGTTAGCATTACTGAGTGTTAAGGTTGTCGTTCCGTTGCTGATGGCTTTAAAGGTAATGGTTGCGATTTCAGCATTACTACTGACTGAGCCGGATAAGATAGTACAAGCAAAAACTACCGCTGTACTTTCGGGAGAGTCTTGGACGCAGGTTGGAAAGGCCGAACCACTAGTTGAGTTAGATACATACTGTAGATAACTGGGATTATAGTTTACGTTGGCCTGAACAGCATTAACTGCAGTACCCGGATTAATCATTAGGGCTACCGTGAAAGTTGTACCATTTTCTTGACTGAGACTAGACGGAGAAATATAGATCGTACCAACTGAAGTAGCATAAGTTTTTAATGGCATTACCAACAAAAAGAGGACCATTAACACTAAGCTAGTTAAGGAAATTTTTTTAATCATATTTTTGTTTTTTTTATAACTAATTTTAATTGTAGCTATTTTCCATGATATTGTCTAGAAAATATTCTAGAATTAATTTTGTTTCAGGTGTTAATTCTTGTTTTTGCCAAGAGTTAGAATTAATCTTGATTAATTGTTTATCTGTATGCTCATGAGATAGTTGTATATTATTTAAGTCTAAGGACTGATTAATAAAAGCTGCTAGAAGATTGATTACAAAACCATTATATGAAGAATTTTGATCAATAATTTTTCTAGAATCAAGCGTGACGATGTCAGCGTCTTCTAAATTAGTTAATAAATTTGTTTCTTCCATGACTTCACGACTTAAGCCGACTCTGATTAATTCTGACGGTGTAATTTTACCACCAGGCAATTCCCATAATCCTGGATTGTGTTTATGATTTAAGCTTCTTTGAATAATTAAGAAATTTTCTTGATCTCGATCGTAAATTAATAATTTTGCCGATATAATGATTTTTTCTTCTTTAAGAAAGTTAGACATTACTATATTATAACATATATTTAATAAACATATGATTATGTTTTATAATAATTTTAACTGGCGTTAATGATTGACTTCACAATTTGTAAAACTTTTTGTCCGTCGTGTCTTATAAGTGTTCGAGGTATTAAATCAACTGGATTTTGTAGAGTTATTTGGCTAGACAATAAGTCGGTTGCTATGATTTGAGTATGTTGATTTTTTTTAAAGTTAGCTTGATTGATCCTAACTGGGAATTCATTTTCTTTAGCATAATTTTTTAAAATCCGTTGTTTGGGTAAATTATTGTTGTAAATCACAAAGTCTATTTTTTTAGGTTTAATTAAAGCTTGAAATTGATTAATATAGTCTTGAACATGCCAATTATTAGTATGGTTAAAATTATTCATGAGATTAATCAATAAAATTATTTTTGCTTGTGATTGATTGATGGTTTGTTTTATTTGATTGACTAAAAAAATCGGCATAATAGAACAAAAAAGATTACCGGGTGCAATTAAAATAAAATTAGCATTTAAAATTGAAGTTTTGGCTATAGGATTAAGACGGCTTTTAGGTTGTAACGTTAATTTTGGTCGATAGTTTTTAAAACAATAATTATCAATTTGATATTGGCCTATAATTGTTTGATTGTTGATAGACAAAACTAGATGATTTTCTTGAAGAGTGACAGGAATGACTCGACCCTTAATTTGGAGAATTTCTGAAGCGACTTCTACGGCTTTTGAGAAATTATTATATTGGAGACTTAAACCACTTAAAATAATATTACCGAGTGATTGTCCTTTCAATGATCCCGCTGGAAAACGATAATTAAACAGTTCTCTAATTTCTGGTTTAGAGCTTAAAGCGACTAAGCATTGTCTAATATCGCCAGGTGGTAAAACGCCTAGCTCATCTCTTAAAATACCCGAAGAGCCACCATTATCGCTCATGTTAACTATTGAATCAATTGACACTTTCAGATTTTTAAGTGATTTTAGGATAGTATAACTACCAGTTCCTCCACCTAAGACTGTTAATCTTAACATTAATTATCAAGGATTAATTTCGATAGTATTAGCCACCAGTTGATTATTTAGATATTGACCATAAATCGTAACACTGTCATTAACTTTCAGTTTTGTGCCATTTTGATACATAACGTTTGAATTCAGATTGATTGTATCGGTCGTTCCATTACCGATAACAGTAATTTGATTATTTTTAATATTTGTAACCACTCCGCTTAATTCCACTGAATTATTGAGATAGCCTGAACTGTAACTATTATTTAATTGGCCATAATTTTGAAGATTCATTCCACGACTATAATGTCGACAATTAAATTCTCTTAATCGACTGGCTGCCACACCGGTCCAAAAACTAAAAAAAGCTACAATAATTAAAATAATTAGAGCAATAATTAATCTTTTTTTTCGATAATAATGTCGATGATTATTTTTATTTTGATCTGTTGTGGTTTGATTATTATCCATAAGATTCCCTCCTATTTATAATTAAGTATAACGTATTTAAATCTTTTGACAAAATATAATTATCTTGTATAAGTATATTTATGGTTAATTTTAATGAAAATTACTCCAATGGTTTTGGTTTTGGAGTTAATCTTGGCCAAAACGAAATTAAAAAATCTGGTTTTGATCAGGTCAAATTAATTTTTTTAGAAGCCAATTTAATTTTAGATAGTCTTTTTGATCAAAATTTTTTAAGACTAGAAGGTCAACCTGGTTGTGGTAAGAGTGAAATGATTAATTTGTTATTTACCGAATCTTCTAATCAGTCAAATGACTATAATGTTTTTAAGTTGGTTACACATATTAATGGTGGTAAAAAAGATGGGATTGAAAACATTAAAGAACCTTTTGAGAAATTTTTGAAAAATTGTCAAAATATTGGTGGTTTAATGTTGATAGATAATATTGATTATCTAGGTTATAAAGGTCATCGTTCTGTTGCCAGTGCCAAATACTACAGTCAAGAATTAGCAATTTTAATGAATCAAGTTTTTGATTGTTCGAATTTAAAATGCTTAGCGACTTCGCATTGTGAAGATTGGAGACAATCTCATTGGCTATGGGCTAATGAGCATCAATCTATTAATCAAATTTCACAGACAATTATTGATAAATTTCCGGCTGTATTTAATTATCAAGGTAATATTTCTGAAGATAGTTTTTGTGAACAATTACAATCTAAGGGTTTTACAATTAAAAAGATAGAGTTTTTATTAGGTAGTTTAAGGTTGTTAAAACATCCTTTGAATCATTTATTGGTTAAGTATTTAGAACCTAGCTATAGGCTCGATAGTTTGTTTGATGTTAAAAACAAACTCAAACATATTGAAACTGGACAATTTTTAAGAACTTATGGTTATTCTAGAGAGGTATTGGATATTTAATTTGAATCGTTTTATTGAGTGGCAGATGATAGAATTCAGATGATGTAACAGAGTTTTGATTTAAATAACGAAAAAGTGTTTTTTGCCAATAAGGCATATTTTTTTTGTTAGTTAGAATAATTTCAGTTAATGAAATAAAATAAGCAGTTGAATTTTTTTGAAGATAATGATTAATATCTTTCGGAATATGGATATAATCGTGATATCCATAAGAAAGATGTATGTGAATAATTATACCGTGTAAACTAGATAATTGACGATAATTAATTCTTTGATGTTGAGCATCATTGTGAGCTAAATTTAATACTTCAGTCGTAACTATAATTGTGTTTTCTTGAATTTCATGGAATTGGTTAATGCAAGCGTGAAGAGCTAGTGGGGTTAAGTCTTGATGGTGTCCAATGTAAACGCCATTACCTTTTAATCTTTGAATAGACGGTTTGGTTTGATCAATTTCTTGAATGAATTTATCAACCGGTTTAGCCAATAGACGTCTTTCTTTGGTTACTATTTTTTCGCCTTTTAAATAAATATAAATAATAGTTATGACAAGTATTGCAATTAAAATTGGAAACCAACCACCACTAATAATTTTTTGTAAATTGGAACTAAAAAAAAGTAAGGGTAGGGGAATGATGAAAATAAGTTTTAATAAAACTGTGAGTAGAGACTGACGCCATATTTTTTTAACGACGAATAGATACAATATGCCATCAATTAAAATTGTTCCCGAAACGGCAATGCCAAAAGCCTCAGCTAAATTGGTGGCAGATTGAAAAAATAAAACTAAAAACAATACGGCTATCATTAGTAACCAATTAACCAGACTTAAATAGACTTGACCGCTTTCTATGTCTGAGGTATGAATAATTTTTATTTTTGGCAGTAAGTTTAACTGAATAGCTTGTTTGGCTAAAGAAAAAGCTCCAGAAATAACAGCTTGAGAAGCGATAATGGTTGCAATAGTAGCTAAAATTGTCATGGCTAATCTAAGATTGTTTGGGAACAGATAAAGTAGAGGGTTATTAAGTGTGAAATGGTGATTTAAAATAATAGCTGATTCACCCAAGTAACAACTAATTAAACTAGGTAAAACCACAAAAAGCCAAGCTTTTTTAATTGGTTGACGACCGAAATGACCCATATCTGCATAAAGAGCTTCTGAACCTGTAATAGCTAAGACAACAGCTCCCAAAGAAATAAATGCCGTGATTGGTTGCTGAATAATAAAATTAATGGCATAAGTCGGTGATAAGCTAACTAAAATACCCGGTAATTTGATAATTTCAAATAAACCAGCCACCCCAATAGTTATAAACCAAATCAACATGATTGGACCAAATAGATCCCCGATAAACGAACTGCCTTTTTTTTGTAAAAAAAATAATCCTAAGACAATAATGATAGTAATTGGAATGACTAATCGATTTAAACTAGTAGATATTACATTTAAACCTTCTACAGCCGATAAAATAGAAATAGCTGGCGTAATGGTGCTATCACCAAAAAATAAAGCTACACCGATGATACCTACTAAGATTAAATATTTTTTTATTTTGCTTGATTCCTTGAAATGATGTTTGATTAGGCCAACTAAAGCTAAAATACCTCCTTCACCAGCATTATCAGCTTTCATCAGTAAAAAAATGAATTCTAAGCTGACAACTATGATTAACGACCAAATAATTAAAGAGGCAATACCTTCTATGCTGAGCTGATTGATTTTTATATGAAGGCCAATTTTAGAAAAAGCAGTATTTAGAACATATAATGGACTAGTACCAAGATCACCATAAACTACACCTAAAGCCATGATGGGTAATAACCACTTGGCAGTTTTTTCTTTAAACATTATTTTTATTATAGTGCTTTATTAGGAATAATATAAACTTCTTGACCCAAATAATTAATTAAACTTAATCTGCCAAAAGAAGCTAGATTAGTAAAAAAATACTGGGTTTTATATTGATGCATAGTGTAGTTTTTTTTCTGACGATTATTAGGACTAAGTTTGATAATTCGGATTTGACAGTTAATTTGATATTTTTGATAAATTTTTTTAATCATTTTTTTTCGATAATTAGCTTTAAAAATAATAGGAGGTATCATATAGGGTTGATCAATATAAAAGCCAATTTGATAGTTTTGTTGTAATAATTTTAAACCAATTGAGGCTAAAATCTGGTGGTCAGGATGGACGAAGTAACGACTTAATGCTAAAGGGAAAAAAAGTTGATCTTGACGAGAGATATGCTTTGATAATTCAGACAAGATTATATCTTTTTTGATATTGTGTCGACGGTACTGATAATCAAGTAAATCTAGGTTAATTAATTTTGTGTGGTAGGACTGAAGGGCTATTTGATTTTCTAGCTGTCTTTTTTTCATCGTTTGATTGGATGATTGGCCAGAACATAAACGATCCCAAAGTGTTGATATGTTTTGATTTGGAATCTGAGAAAAAACAGTTATTAAACTGGTGTTATTTTGATTGATTAAATTAAAAGCACTAAAAACACCATCATCAAAATGTGGTGAAATAATTTTAATTTTTTCTATCATTTTGAGTTAATTGTATCATTATAGTTATTGTTTTGTTCTTGATTATTTTTGAAATTATTCTCTTTAAATGATATGAAATTAATTTTTAGGTGTTTTAATTTTAGGGGTTATTTTAGTCTTTTTAGCATTTTTTAAAGCTCGCATAAATTGAATTTCAGATTTTTGATCTGTGAAACGACTAATTATTTCACTTAAAATAATAGGTTCTTTATTGTTACTATCTAATTTATTTAAAACATTAATAGCGTCTTCTCTGATAATATAATCTTGTCCAGGAGCTGTTTCACCAATAAGGGTAATTTGAAAAATACCTTCAGTTTGTTTTGAAATATTATGAATAATTAAAGGATTAATTAATAACGTCGGTCCTTTTGGTAAAAGATAATTTGTTTTTTCAATTAATTCTGTTGCTTTGTCTGGATCATTGACAAACATTTCGAGAGCAATTGCCCAAGATCCTTTTCTGACAACACTGACCATGTTGATATTTTGATTACTGAACCAAACAGTTTCACCGCTAAAGCTTCTTAATTTGGTTGATCGAAGTGTAATCTTTTCTACTACTCCGTGGATACTATTTGGTTGAACCGTAACAACATCACCTACTCCAAACCACTGTTCAGCCATCATTGAACTTCCAAAAGCTATATCTCTTAAAAATGGTCCTGATAATCCATAAGCTAAAACTAAGGCTAAAGCACTAGCACCAATTAAAGCTGAAGGTTGTTGGCCGGCGTGTGTTGTAATCCACCAAATATAAAGACTAATGATAATAATGATCATTCGGACTAAGGCTATTGATAGAATTAAAAATGTTTCTATTCTTCTTAAAAAAGTAACTGTTCTAATATCTTTTGACCGGTCGGCTCTTAAACCGATAATATTACTGAATCTTTGAATAATTCGACCAGCTAAAAAACTAACCAGTACCCCGGCTACTAAACAAATAATTAAAATTACCAGTGAATTAAAATTTAAGAATGATTTACCTATTCCACTTAATACTTTGTCTGAAGCACTAAGACTGCTTGATATTGAACTCATGTACATTATTACTCCTTAATTTTATATATTATGACATAAAATTTTTAATTTTGTTTTATCAATTGTCTATTCTTTAAGTTATTTTTCAAATTAAGCTTGTTTAGTTATAGTATATATTATTTTGAGGTGCTATAATTTTTATAATATTTTTTATAATAAATTAAATAATTTTTAAGAGAAAGTACACTAGTTAATGCCAAGAAAATCTAACCGACAAACTTCCAATATAAAGACTACTTCAAGTTCTTTTAAATTAAATAATTCATTATCTAAAAAGACCCGAAAAAACTCTCCTTATAAAGATGGTAGACGTCATAATCACCCTGAACCCGAAAAAATCCCAGATGGCTTTTTAGCTAAAAGATTTTATAAACTAAAAAAATTTGTTTTTTCAAAAAAAGGTTTAAAATACATTGGTATTTCTTCCGGTGTTTTTCTTATATTAATGGTTATCTTTTTTAGTTATGTATTAGTTAGTTTACAAAAAGATTTACCAGCAATTTCTAGTTTATATGGTAAAAATCTGAGCGGTAGTATTAGTTATTATAACCACACCGGAAAAGTACTACTTTGGAATGATTACAATGGAATTGATAGAATTCCGGTTGCAACCAATCAGCAATCACCATTTATTAGAGATGCTACCGTTGCTATTGAAGATAAGAGTTTTTATACTTCAGGACCGATTGATTATTTAGCTATTTTAAGAGCCGCTGTTCATGATGCTTTAGGTGGCAGCTTAGAGGGAGCTTCAACCATAACTATGCAGTTAGTGAAATTAAACGAAAACTGGAATGGTCAAGTAACGATTTTAAGAAAAATAAAAGAAGTATTTTTAGCTTACGACGTTAGTCAAAAATATTCTAAGAGTACAATTTTGACCGGTTATCTTAATATTGCACCATATGGAGGAATTAACTATGGTGTTCAAGCAGCTGCTGAAAATTATTTCAGAGAAAATGCTTCTCAGTTAAGTTTAGCTCAATCGGCTTTCTTAGCTGCTATTCCTCAATCTCCTAGCTATTATTCCCCATATGCACCATATTTTAGTAAATCAGCTTTGATTGGTCGTATGGACTATATTCTTAAATTAATGCATCAACAAGGTTACATTACGCTTGCTCAAGAACAACAAGCTTTGAAAGTTAATGTTTTAAGTCAAGTTCAACCAGAAGAAGGATTGTATACTAATATTAAAGCACCTTATTTTGTTTTGTCGGCCCAACAACAACTTCAATCAATGTTTGGATCCAAGTCATATAATGAAGGTGGTTGGAAGGTGATTACTTCACTACACGTTAGTCAACAAAATGAAGCTAATAAATTAGTTCAACAAGACTATCCAGCTATAAAAGCCAAAAACGGTGATGATGCGGCTATGGTGGTTGAAAATGTGCCGACCGGTCAAGTGACCGCTCAAATCGGAGGAGTTAATTTCTTTAATCCAGTATACGGACAACTTAATTTTGCCACGTCAAGGATTAATCCGGGTTCAACTTTTAAGATTTATGATTATACTACTTTGATTAATGATGAAACCGATGTAGGAGCAGGTTCTGTCTTGTATGATTCACAGGGTCCTTTGCCGGGTTATCCTTGTACTAATAAAGCTTTACCGAGTAATGGTGGAAATTGTTTATGGGATTATGATTATCAATACCCGGGACCACTACCAATTAGATATGCTTTTGCTGGTTCTCGAAACGTACCAGCTATTAAAGCTGCTTTAATAGTTGGTATTCCTAAAGTACAAGCCATGGCCAAGTCCATGGGATTAACTAGTGGTTATAAATGTTATGCCAATACAGCCAGAACAATTCCAGCTCCGTGTTATGCCTCGTCAATGATCGGTGAAGGTGGTTATTTGAAATTAAACCAAACAGTTAATGGTTTTGCGACTGATTCTAGATTAGGAAATTATGTGCCCCAGACTTATATTTTACAAGTTAAAAATGCTAATAATCAAACTATTTATCAATGGAAACAACCAAAACCAAAACAAGTTGTCAAGCCTGACGCTGCTTATATCATTGATAATATTCTATCTGATCCTAACGCAACGTATTTACCGGGTTATTGTGGTCCAATTAATTGTACGCCATTGTCGAGTTTTGGTTTTAAATTTCAACACACTAACGGTTGGGATGTAGCTGTTAAAACCGGTACGACTCACGGTAATTTTACTGGTTTAATGATTGGTATGACGACTCAATATGCTGTAGGAAGTTGGGTAGGGTATCACACAGCTCAGGTACCAATTATAGAATCTAATGGTGGATTAGAGGCTTTAACTGAACCACTAACTAGAGGCATGATAACTTATTTAACTAACGGCAAAAAACCGATTAATTGGAAGCAACCGCCTGGTATTAAATTATTGCCTGCTTATGTACTTAATAATCCACCCGCACCAGTATTGGGACATTATTACGGTTGGGTTTACCCAAGTCCAAGTACAGATTTGTATCCTTCTTGGTATAATCCACCTAAAATTGCTAACGGAAAAACCTATAATGTTGATGTTGTGTCTGGTGATTTAGCAACTAGTTGTACTCCACCGTTAGCAGTTAGGACTATTAGCATCAATAATAATGCAAATATTTTCTCGATTGACCCTTTTGTAAAAAATGGTTCAACTAACTATGCGGGACAGTATAATTTAACGGTTTACGACAATATTCATCAGTGTAGTAATGCTAAACCAACAGTCAGTATCGTACCTAACTCTATAACCTGTACGACGACATCTTGTAATTTTAATATTGATGTAAAGCAAGGCACATATCCTTTATCTAGTAGCAAGTTTCCTTTTCAAACTCATGCATATATTAATGGTAAAGCTGTGACGGTTAGTTGTAATTTTAGTCCCGGTATTGGAGGAGCTACTTCACCAGCTTCAACGGTTGGGAATTGTACTGTTCCAGATAGCACAGCTAACGGTTCTCAACAATTAACTGTTGAAGTGGTAGATAGCGTACTGTACTCTAATACTTCTAGTGCTGTTAGTTTACCGGCACCGGCCAATAATTCGACTGGACCAACAACACCGACTGCCGCAGCTAGTCCGAATTCTAAAAAACATAAATTTAGTATAACCATCTAGTCTAAAGCTTAATTGACAGTTTAAAATTTATTAACTATACTTCAGATTATGGATCATAACGATCATTTGTCTCAAGATAAAAAAGAATTAGATATGGAGTCAAATGATTTTGTTCAACCACTATCTGCGAAACATTTTAAATTTTCTGGTCTGAAAATTGTGGCCATAGTTTTAGTTGGACTAGCTATAATTGTTATAATTTTAATTTTAAATTTTTCTAAATTAAGCGTTAATAATGCTATTGTCAAAACAACTAAAAAGTTACCTACCAGTCAAGTTAGTACTTCTGTATCTAAAAATAATCTAGAGTGGATTTTGCAATATCATTTTTTAGCTTTGGTTGAAAAAAATTCAAAGGCATTAAATGAATTTAAAAATTCAAAAATATACGTAGTTTTATCCAATAAAGAGTTAGCTAGTTCTACGATACTAGCTAATCCTGACCATTTGAATTTAATACCAACAGATTACATTAATAATTCCCAAAAATTTATGCAACAATATTCATCTCATGACATTAAATATCCAATTCAGGCTGTTTTATTTGATGATTCTTCTGACACGCCTAGTAGTGTTGTGCCAACTAACCAAGCTCAAAATCCCTTAAAGTATGATCAATTATTGAGTAATTTTTCTAAGCAGCATAATTTAATATCAATCTGTGATTACATTTTGGCAAAAAGAACAGCGAATAAAAAACCGTTAGCTTCACCGTGTCAAATAACAGCAATGAATTATTCTCAACAGTCAGAAAGGAATTCGGCTAGCTATTTTAAAATTGTTAATCAAGCCGTTCAGGTTGTACATCATCAATATCCAAATCAAATGATTTTTGCTGGTCTAAGCACAAATCCTAGAGGTTCAGTTATTACGGTTGCCGAATTAGTTAATGCAGTTAAGGCTACTAATCGTATTGTTAGTGGCTATTGGATTTCTATACCAACTTCAGGTGGAGTTGGTTGCCCGCAATGTTCTAAACAAAATGCTAGTTTATTACCTCAATTTTTAGCTAATTTAAACCAAGTATCTGTTAAATAATTTATATCATATATAGTTATTTATTTGCTAATTGTCATTAGCTTTTTAAGTTAGGTTTTGTGATATAATTATTTTTAAAATTATGGATCAAAATAATCAACGTCGCAACAGACCTAGAATGAGGGTCGGCTCAATAGATGGTGTCATTAAACTGGTTTCTAATTCTAATCTTCAAAATAAAACTTTTAAAGTTAATCCCCAGAAGCCATCTTTAATTAATTTGGGTAATCGAACTACTTATCAAAAAAGTAAAATTTTAGAAAGATCGAGAACTAGGGACGTTAGTTTGGATGGATTGATTGATACTCTAGCACCTCGTCATGTTAATGCGACAAAAATTGATCAATCATTAGATTTTGATTCATCGCTTAAAACTCAAAGTGTAGTTACACCAATTAAAAGTTTGAAAAAAAAAATTGGTTGGAAAAAACGAACCCTGATAATAATCTTAGCATTGGTTGTTTTGGGCTTAAGTTTTGCTGGCTGGGACGCGTATAATTTATTAAATCAAGTTAAACATGTTAATGTTAATGGATTAATTACAGTACCTAATGGAAGTCCAGAAAATATTTTAGTAGCCGGTTCAACTAATCGCTGTAATTTAAAAGTTCAAAATGCTCAATGGGGTTTTTGCTCAAATGGTGTAACTGGAGTCAATAGTGACATTATTTTAATTTTTCATTTTGTACCGAAGACTCGATCGGTGACGATATTATCAATTCCTAGAGATACTTTTGTGCCAAACGCTAGAAAGGGTCATCAATCTTTTAAGATTGATGCTGCTTTATATGAAGGACCTAGTCAATTAGTTCGAGCAGTTGAGGAAGATTTTGGTATTCCAATTCAACATTATGTAGAAGTTGGTTTTGATGGTTTTGTTAATATTGTTAACGCCCTTGGAGGTGTTAAAATGAACTTTTCGATGCCAGTTTATGATGCATATTCTCATTTAAATATTACTTCACCTGGATGTAAGCTATTAAATGGTTTAGAAGCTTTACAAGTTATCAGAGCCAGACATTTACAGTATAAACCAGCTAATGTTCAGACTATGAATCATTATTATTGGCCTTATGAGCAACAAAGTGATATTGGTCGAATTGATCGTACGCATCAATTTTTAGATGTTTTGGCTAGTACTGTTAAACATGAAGGTTTGGGTAATCCGATAGTTGACCAAAAATTGTTAACCGCTGTTTTACCAAACGTAAAAATTGATTCTAATTTCTCTTCTGAAAATATTTTACAGTTAGTAGCTGATTTTCATTCAGTTAATTTAGCTCATGCACCGGAGTTAACTTTACCTGTTGCTGTAACTGGGTTTGGTAGCTATATTTTTCAAAATTATAATTACGGTGATGTTGTTTTTCCTGTCAATCCAATGGATCACAATGTCATTGATCAATTTCTTAATATAAAACCAAATATTAATCCATTAAACAATCAGCCACTCCCTAATCCAAGTTCTGTAAAGTTGAATGTCGTTAATGGCAGCGGTATTAACGGTCAAGCTACTCAAACTGCAGACCAATTGGCCAGTATAGGTTTTAAAATTATTAATCAACCGACAAGCATTAATCCAGGTAGTACTCAAGCCAATGAAACAGTTGTTTATTATGCTAATTCTACTAGTGAGGCTGACGCTGAAGAAGTTGCCAATCAACTAACAGGTTATGTCATTTTATCTAAAAATCCTACTATGGTTAATAGTGGATCAAATGTGACGGTTTTGACTGGAAGTGGTTTAAGTGTAACCGGTCAAACAACCCAATTAAAAGCTACGACTAACACTAAAAACGTGACGTCAGCTATTAACGAATATACAGCTTCTAAAGCCAGTAATTCGGCACTTCTTCAGGCTCAGGCTACGTATAATATTTCTCCGCCAACTGTAGCTAATACTCAACACAAACCTTGGGATCCAACTGTTTGTAGTTAGTTTATTAATTGTATATTTTAGCGTATAATAAGTACTAGATTGTTATGAATTCAGATCAAGCACCAATTAATGACGAGATTAAACCAACTATTGATCAATCAAAGGTTGAGTCTAATTCAAACCAAGTTACTAAAAAAACTAAATCAAAACATTTATTATTTTTAACCCTGGTCGGTCTATTATTGATTGTTGTAGTTGTTTTAGCTGGTTATTTATTATTGATTAAACCTATCACGTCTAAAGAATTGAAAACAGCTAATTTGCAATCCGAAACTATAGCTCAAGATGTTAAGTCGCTCGGTTCATCTCAGGTCTATAATTTAAATTTAACCAGTTTAACTAAAAAAGTTTTAGCCTCACCTCAGAAAGATATTAATCAACAGCTATCGATTCAAATTCAACAAATTAATTCAAAATTAATCAAAACACAAGCCCAGATTAATCTTTTAAAAAAATCACCAGTTTTAAAAAATCAAACCGTTAAAAAAGCTTTTGATAATTTTCAAGTTAAATGGCAAAATTTTAATAATTTTGTGACTCAATTAAATCAAAGTTATCAACAAGCAGAACCAAGCTTGCTTAGTTATGTTTTAAACCAAGCCACTTTACTGGTTAAATCACCTAATATTACTAATAATCCAACTAATGCTGTTAGTTTTTTAAATCAATTAAAAAACTCTAATCAATCGGCCTTAAAAGTTTTTCAATCTGTTAAAGTTAGTAATTCTGAGCTTACAAATATGATTAATACGTCAGTAAGTTTTATTAATAAATCTGATAATTTAATTACTCAAGTTGAGCAATCCAGTCAGACTAATAATTTAAGTACTGTAACTAGTCAAACCAAATTATTATTAAACTTAGAAGTTGGTTATTTAGCTAGTATTAAATTGGACGCTGAAAATTTAAAAACTCAGTACGACAATCTTTATCCTCAGAAGGCTTTAACTGAATTTCAAAATAGTTTAAAAAATGTCAAAACTGACCCATAGGTTTTTTTAAATGAAATTTTTAAATGATCAGATGCCTGGTTATGATTTAACTTATAATGATGTTTTTTTAGTTCCTCAAAGAAGTTCAATTAATTCTCGATTTGATGTTAATCTTATGACTTCTGATCAGATTGGTACTACTATACCGATAGTTGTGGCTAATATGAGTGCTGTAGCTGGCAAAAGAATGGCTGAGACGGTTGCCAGACGCGGCGGAATTACAATTTTACCTCAGGATATACCTATGCCGCGCTTAAAAGAAATGATTAATTTTGTCAAAAGTCGTCATTTGGTTTTTGATACGGCTTTAACATTAAAACCTAGTGATACTATTAATCAAGCTGCCAATATTTTATATAAAAGAAATCATGGTGTGGTTGTGATCGTTGATCAAGACAACCATCCGTTAGGTTTGGTTTCAGAAAGAATGATTCAGGGTATTGATCAATTTGAAACAATCGATAAGATTGTTCGACAAGAAAATATGATAATTTTACGGCAAGATTTAAGTCCTAAAGATATGTTTGATAAGATGAATCAGAATCATATTAAATTAGCACCAATTGTTGATCATAATAATCAACTAATCGGAGTGCTAACTAAAAAAAACGCTTTAAGAGCTGATTTATACCAACCAGCTGTTGATCAGAATAACAAGTTTTTAATAGGCGTAGCCATAGGTATTAATGGTGATGTTAAGCAGAAGGCAGAAGAAGTTTTAAGTTACGGGGCTGATTTAATTGTACTCGATACAGCTCATGGTCATCAAAATAAGATGATTCAAGCTATTAAGCAAGTTCGATCTATTAGTCAATCTTTTAAAATTGTGGCTGGTAATGTTGTAACTCAAGAAGCTACAGAAGACTTAATTCAAGCTGGCGCCGATATAGTTAAGGTTGGTGTTGGACCTGGCGCAATGTGTACAACTAGAATGGTGACAGGTGTTGGCCGTCCACAATTTAGCGCTGTTTTAGAATGTTCGATCAAGGCTAAAAGTTTAGGTAAATTTGTTTGGGCTGATGGTGGTATTCGTTACCCACGTGATGTTGTGTTGGCTTTAGCGGCTGGTGCATCAAGTGTGATGTTTGCTTCTTGGCTAACTGGGACTTTTGAAAGTGCTGCTGATATAAGATTAGATAGTGATGGTCGATATTATAAAGAAAATTTTGGTATGGCTAGTCGACGCGCCGTTAGTCAAAGATCTCATTTGGATGATCCTTATAATCAAAGCTTGAAAGAATTTTTCGAAGAAGGAATATCTAATTCTAAAATTTATCTTGATCCGGCAAATCCTAGTGCAGAAGACATCATAGATCGTATTGTAGCCGGTCTTAGGAGTGCTTTATCATATCTTGGTGCCCAAAATATAGATAGTTTTTCTGAACGGGCAATTGTAGGTTTACAATCTCAATCAGGATACGATGAAGGTCGTCCAGTTAATACGAGTTGGTGAAATGAATCAATTGACAGATGATTTTTTTCGTCAAAAACTAACAACTCAACAATACATGGTTTTAAGACAGGGCGTAACAGAAGCACCATTCTCTGGTCAATTTGATGATTTCTGGCAAACAGGTAAGTATTATTGTGCTGCATGTCATACTTTATTATTTCAATCTGACACTAAGTATGATGCAGGTTGTGGTTGGCCAAGTTTTTGGCAAGCAGTCGATGATTCTAAGATTAAACTAGTTAAAGACAAGTCTCATTTTATGATTAGAACCGAGGTACGATGTCGGAATTGCAATTCTCATTTAGGTCATTTATTTGACGATGGCCCTCAAGATAAAGGTGGAGCTAGATATTGTATTAATTCCTCGGCACTAGATTTTAAACATGATGAAAAATAATCAAGAAAATCAGATCGTATTAGGCGGTGGATGTTTTTGGTGTTTGGAGGCAACCTTTCGTTTGGTTAAAGGGGTAACTAATTTAATAGTTGGTTATAGCGATGGTAATATCGATCAACCAACTTACGAACAAGTTTGTCAAGGAAATACTGGCTACATAGAAGTTATTCAATTAACTTTTAATCCGACTATTATTAGTCTTGATTCAATTTTGACAATATTTTTTACTCTCCATGACCCAACATCATTAGCTCGTCAAGGCAATGATGTTGGATATCAGTATAGCTCGGCAGTTTTTTATACTAAGAATGATCAGAAAAATATCATTGATAAAGTTGTTTTAAAAGTTTCAAGATTATACATTAAACCAATAGTAACAATTATTAAACCACTTAAGAACTTTTATGTGGCCGAAGAAGAACATCAGGATTACTTCACTAAACATCCAAATCAAGCTTATTGTCAAATCATTATTAATCCTAAAATTACTAAGTTAAGGCAATATTATAGTCGTTATTTAGTTAGTGACTAACATTGGTTATCGTTAAAAATAGATTTGAAAAACTTAGCCGGATTTACTATAAAATTTTTACTTTGACATTGTTGTTTGTTTGCGGGAGGTGATGATGGAAAATTTATTGATTGGTTTGAAGATTGTTTAGTCGTTTTTATCAATTTAATAATTTTAAATGATTTTTGTTGAAATGTGTTAGTCAAACTATAACTAGTATTGATAAAATTGATTGGATATTGATCAACTATAACCTGATTATTTAACTGAACAAACCGAAGACCTATTAAAATTATTAGAGTTAAGCAGATTAAAGAGAAGCCTAGCTTGATCTTAAATATTAAATTTGATAAGTTGGGTTGAACTGATTTTGTAATTATTGGACTGGTTTTTGTTTTGTGATTGTATTGTTGAGTTTGTGGAGTAATTTTAGTTTTTAATAGTTGATCATATTTAAGACGTTTAATTGGGTTACTTAAAATTTCATAGGCTTGATTGATTTCAATCATCTTTGTCTCATTGCCTTTTAGGTCTGGATGATAAAGTTTAACTAGTTGCCGATACCGGTTTTTAATTTGACTAGTTGTACACCGACCAGCATCTAAACCCATTATTTGGTACAGATTTTTTTCCCTCATTGATTCAATTATAACAAATTATTAATAGTATTTATTATTTAAATTCTAGTTTATTTAGAGTTGCTATGATTGAATTAAGTTTTTAATCGTTTAAAGTCGTTTATTATTTTAATTGTAATGTTTGAAGACTTAGATCATTAATGAATCGCCAGACAGCTGAACGTCGCTTGGTTGTGTCTTGATATTGATTAATTTCTTTTTTAAGTTGATCTTGATTAGTAAACATAGCTTTAAAAAATGGTTTTAGGTTCAATAAATAATCATTATTAGGCGTTTTAAATCTAAAATCATTAATTCCTAAAATGAAATCACTCTTACCCTCTTGATATCCAATTGCTTCTTGTATAATTGTATTAATTAGTGGATTATTAATTTTTAACAAATAGTTTCTGTTAATTAAATTAGTTTTAGCCAATGATTTTTTGTTGAAAGGACTAAAATTAAAATCTATCCCGGGTAAAAAAAGTTCATGATGATTGACAAGTTGACGAGCCGAAAAATTAACCACCAAGTTAGATGAGATATTAAGTTTTTCCATCTCCAGGGCACTGTAAACAATTAAAAATTCTAATTCGTTTTCTGGATTAATCTGATTAGATTCATAATAATCTTTCAGAGTATTAAGATTGTGTTCTAGTTGAGATTTTAAGGGGTTGATTTGAAATTTTTGTTTAATTTTTTTGTTAGTATTAGATAAACCAATTCCAATTTCAACTTCAGGTTGATAAGTTCTGTAATTATGATTTCGATTGGTATTGAGTTGATTAATAGCTTCTATGCTATATTTTCCTAGAGATTTAGCGTAATAAGTTAAAATTTGAGGACTAGTCAATGAATCAATCATTTGAATCGATTTAATATGTCCTGGTATCGCAATAATATCTAATCTACTTTCTTCTTCTGGACATTGAAAGCGTTTATTGATAACAATTGTGTTTTGATTATCAATAGATTGATTTAAACTAATCATTGTTTGCTCTAAAGTCTCTGGTTTTTCCATTAAGTTTATTTTATCATATTTGGCAAGTTCATTTTTAAACCGATTTTTCAGTATTTTTGTAGTATAATTAGGGTAACATTAGAAAGGATGTTAAGGATGACCTCATTTGAACAAGCAAGATTAAATTTTGAAGATTATTACGATGATGAAAAATCAGATCATCGTAAGATTATTGATGACCCAAAAGAGAGTAATGTATTGCTCGGTCTTTTAATTTTTAGATCGATTGATGGACAATCAACTTTATTTGAAGATTGTTTTTATAATCAAGATTAAATCTAATATATTGCTTTTAATGAAGTCGTGTAAGATTTAAAAATATGTCTGAAGGTGTTGTTTTATTACTACAAGTACCGCGAACTAATGATAAAAAAGAATTAGCCGCTGAGCAAATGTTCGCTAGCCTGTATGGTTTATTGTTACCAAATCAAAAACTAAGTTGGAAAAAATCTGTTGGTCAACGAATTAGTCTAGAGATAGCTGTTTTAAATTCTAAGATCGGATTTTATGTTTGGGTACCAAATGATTTAAAAGATTTTGTTGAAGATCAAATTTATGCTCAATATCCCAATGTTCAAATATCCGAAGTTGAAGATTATTGTCTAGTAGATTTCCATAATTTTTCTAGTGTTATTGGAGCTGAATTGGTTTTTGAAACTGATCAAGCTTTGCCAATCAAGACTTTTCAAAATTTTGAAGTTGATCCATTAGCTTCTATCACGGCAACACTTGCTAAATTCAAACCAGACGAGCAAGCTTGGGTACAATTGATTATTAGACCGGCTGAGTCTAATTGGCACCACTCTAGTGAAAGATATATTGATCGATTAAATAATAATCAATCTGGTGGCCTAGTGAAAACTTTTGCTTCGGCATTTTGGACAGGTTCAGACCAGTCTAAAGTAAGTAATTATAAATTATCTGATTTTCAACAAACTAAAATTTCTGGGGCTGAACAGAAAAGTCAAAAATTAGCTTATCAGGCTAATCTAAGAATCATTTATGCTGGTCATTTATCAGAAAGTTTAGCTAATTTAAAAATCCAATCAATCATGGCTAGTTATCGTCAATTCAATAGTACTTATTTAAACGGATTCAAAGGTAATATTAAACAAAATCATGAATTTTTCAATGATTTTTTAAAGCGCCGAATTTCAAAAAAACCATTAATATTAAATATTGAAGAGTTAGCAACTTTATATCATTTACCGCACACTAATGTTGAAACACCTTATATTCTTTGGTCGTCTTATCAGACAGCTGAACCGCCGGTTAATTTGCCTTTAGCTAGTTTGGAAAACAATCAAGTTAGTTCGATTGGAACAGTTAATTTTAGAAGTCAGAACTTAATTTTTGGTTTACCACGATTCGATCGTTCACGTCATTTATATATTTTGGGTCAAACCGGTGTTGGTAAATCTGCTTTATTGGAGCTGTTAACGATTGCTGACTTATCAGCTAATTTTGGTTTAGCTGTTATTGATCCACATGGTGATCTAGCCTTCAATATTTTAAAAAGAATTCCAGCTGATCGATTGGATGATGTTATTTATTTCAATCCAGCTGATACAGAATTCCCAATGGCTTTTAATCCAATGGAAGTAATTGATCCAAAATTAAAAACTCATACTGCATCTGAGCTGATAGGTGTCTTAAAAAGGATGTTTGATAGTTGGGGTCCAAGACTGGAATATATTCTACGTTATACAATTTTAGCGCTCTTAGACTATAAAGATGCAACTATGTTAGATATTACTAGAATGTTAACTGATCAGAAATTTCGTCAACAAGTTGTTGATTCGATTCAAGATAGTGTAGTAGCTCATTTTTGGATAAACGAATTTAATAGTTGGAATAATCGTTTTGCTGTTGAAGCCGTAGCCCCAATCTTAAATAAAGTTGGAGCTTTTACGGCTAATCCTTTAGTACGTAATATTATTGGTCAACCTAAAAGTAGTTTTAATATTAGAGATATTATGGATCATCGAAAAATTTTAATCGTTAATTTAACAAGAGGTTTAATCGGTGAAGACAATGCAGCTGTTTTAGGAGCTTTGTTGGTGACTAAAATCCAATTAGCGGCTATGAGTCGAGCCAATATAGATATTAAAAATCGACAGCCCTTTTATCTTTATGTTGATGAATTTCAAAATTTTGCAACCGATAGTTTTGCTACGATTTTAAGTGAGGCTCGTAAGTATGGCTTAAATTTGACCGTTGCTAATCAGTATATTGCTCAGATGTCTCAAGATATTTCTGATGCGATCTTTGGTAATGTTGGATCAATTGTTTGTTTTAGAATGGGAGCCGATGATGCATATAAAATGCAAAAGTATTTTCAGCCTAGCTTTAGTGAAGCCGATTTAATTAACCTCAATAATAGACATTTTGTTATTTCTATGACTATTGAGGGTGAAAAAGTTCGTCCGTTTTCAGCTATCAGTGTTGATTTGCCAGCTTTTGGGCAAGATTTTTCAAAACAAATCATTGATCAGAGTCGTCATCTCTATTCCAGTCACAAAAGCTCGATAGATGATTATGTTAAAGCTCATTATGATCAAACAAACCGCCAGATTCATAGTCGTGTTATTGATGAAAAAATTAAACCAGTCATTAATCAAAACATTAATTTAAGCGATCAAGTCACAGAAATTAGTCAACCGGTTGTGACTAAAAAAAGACATCGTGTTAGGCACAGAAAAAATAAAAATATATCACAGAATGGTTTTGAAATCAATATATCCAATGATCAAGATGATGCTAAGGAGCATATTTTTAGAATTCGTTAGATTATTTTAGTTGTTTGATTGAGGCTAATCGTTACATGGCCTGAACCAATTTTTTGATATTTATGATCAACTATTAATGCGGTGTTTTCATCAATTCCAAGCCAGTTATTCTTAACTTGATCGGGACTTTTATCAATTATATTGTTAAAGAAAAAAGGCAATTTGCTGAAACGATTAAAATGAGGAAAAATAGTTGAGTTAATGATTTGAAAACCTTCTATCCAGTTAGCTCTATTGCGATTGAAATTAGCCCTAAATGGACTTTTTAAAATATAACCGCCCATAATCATGGCTCCAGCCGAACTACCGGCCACCATAAAATTAGTCTGATTTATTTTATCTAAAATCCTTTGTAATAAAACAGTATTTTGAAGTTGATTATGTAAATAAATCGGATTACCACCAGAAATAAAAATTGCTTCCGCTTGATCTAGTGAGTTAACTATTTTTTGATCATTAGCTTGTTGTTGATTTTGAACTGGTAGTGGAATAACTTTAACTTTAAATTTTTTATAATGAATTTGGGCTTGCTCGATCCATTTCAACCAGTCGGATTCTAGTCCAGCTGCTGTTGGCAAGACAGCAATTGATTTAAACTGATAATTTTTTATTAAAAAAAGATCAATATCCTTAACTGAGTTAGTAAATTCACCAGATCCAAATAAAATTAATGACATCTTTTAACCTTAAATTATTTCTTTTATTATAGACTAATGCTAGGAGAAATACTATTGACATATAAATGCAATAGTTGTATAAATTAAATTATGAATGAAGCTTGTAGTCGTTGTCCTTTAGTTATAGATTGTGTTAGTCGAAGTTCATCGAATGCTCAAGATGTTTTACTGTATCAAGAATCATTAACTAAGATTAAAGATTTTGCTCTCAATTCTTTTCTAGAATCCATTAAAGAAACTGAAGAAAATGATAATCTTAGATCTATTTTAGAAGAGGCTATACAAAATAGTTCTGATTTAGTAATTTCAAAAGAGGTTGATGATTTTAAAAAAAGATTGGATCAGTTAGCGTTATTAAGAAATGAATTCATGTCAGATGTACAAAATGAAATTAAAATTAAAGAAGAAAAAATTATTTTATTACAAGATGAAAAAGAGTTTTATGACCAATTGGTTCAGAGATTGATAGATAATTGTCAAAAAGGTCCTAGATTTTTTGGAAAAAAATGCCGAAGTGATCTAATAAGTCCAAAGTAAAAAAATATCAAGTGGATGAATTAAAATCTCTCAAGTCTTTAATTACTGACTATGAGATTAATCTTTCAGGCCAACAATTAATTGATAATAACCAGTCTTTATTAAATTTTCTCGGTGGTTTGATAGAAACAATGTCGTCTGGTCGTTATGATACTGGTCGATTCAAACAACTCGGACAGGGAAATTATTCCTTAGTTTTTGATTATGACGATAGTATAGCTTTTAAAATTTCTTCACCTAAAATAATTCAAGAATATGATGGCAAGCATTTAGCGGCTGAAGATTTATTGATTCAGTTTCGAGTTATGGATTTTTTAAATCATTATTTTAATCGACACGATGATCACAAAATAATTGCGCCGCAACAATTTTTTGCCTTGCAGCTAACTAATACTACTGGGATTGCTTTTTTTGAGAAAATTCCTTGGCAGGCTCTTGATACCTATATAACTAATCAAAATCTTGATGATGATCAAGCAGTGGAATTAAATGATTTAGTCAAAATCGAGATTAAAAAAAGACTAAATAATCCGATTATTAGAATGATGATGTCAGATGTGAGACTAAAACGTCATCAATATTTAAATTGTAATAATATTTTAGTTGATGACTTTGATAATTTATTAGATTCCACTTATTGTATTATTGATCAGCCTGGCCAAAATCAATTTCAAGCTAAAGTAGCTTATTTGATTGGCCATATATTAAACTTTTGATTTTATTTAAAGCGCCGCCGGTAGTAAGACTAAATGAAATTTTTATTTAAATTATGTAAAATGCAATAATCAATATTATATTTATTAGTTGATAATTGATTTTTTAATATTATGATGTAAGATTAAATTTTGTGAATTCTTGCAGTTCTGTCTTCTAAACAAGTGTCTATAGCATGACCTATAAGAGTTAATAAGTGATCGTTATTGATTTTTAAATTTTCTAAATATGGTGTTAAAAAATAATTTTCAAGTGCACTTAAGAAGATTGCTTCGGTTGAATCATATAAAAATCCTTTGTCCACAAGAGATTTTAAAAAAGTTCGGATGTCTTCTC
>JAKBVU010000005.1 GCA_021841155.1 bacterium | reverse complement strand
TCAGTTTTGAAGTTTATTACAGCTGTTTTCATATAATCTAGTGTATATACAATGGATTATATTGTCAATACTTTTTAAGCAAAAATTTTTAGAAAACACAGAGGTTGAAGCAAAAATAATATGGAGGTCGACCGGGACGATAAGTTACCACTCATTATTGAAGAAATGTTGCGTTGGAAGGATATTATCGGTAACGATTACATTAAGTACAAACAGTCTAAGATCCATAATTCTCTAGTATAGATTCCTAGTCAGAGTTACATAGTATGTAATAAGGAAGCTATACTTATAATATATGAAGAATAGTTCTGATAGTGATATTAAATCTGCTATGGCATTAGCTAGCTCTACTTATAAGCATATTGAGCCGTTAGCTAAGTCATTAAACACAGTATTCAAGGATGAGTCGCATTTAAGAACAATTCTAATGTTACTTAAAGCACCGAGTAGTATTTCAGATGCTATCTTTATGCATAAGTTTGACGCATTTTATGAAGCAAGTAATTTAAGCGATCACAATCTCAAAAAATTAAATAAAAAACTAACAGGAAAGCATAAAACTCATTTTTGGAGCTTAATATTTACGAGTATTCAAAATCATGACGATAAAAGAAGATCAGAATTAGTTGGAAAAGTAGTGGTCGCCTATTATAAGGGCAAAATAAATTATGACGAAACTATTAGGATGATACACGCCAGTAATAGGATAAACGTAGAAAACCTGAACTACTTACTTAATTGCTATCTAGGCGATCCAGGAAGTATGCCGGGCTATGCTTTGCAGGAATTTGTTACTGTTGGGCTACTTGGTATAGATCAAAGTGGTATAGGTACATGGAGTAACTCTGGTGGAGCTACATATCCCTTAGTAGATTTTGGTGCCAGATATGTAGGAGCAATATACGACTATCCTATTTACCCAGAAACAAAAGGTATTAAAGTCGGTGAAGATAGGTTAGTTAATGCTAGTAAAGATAACTCCAATTCAGTTCGTAAACAGCTACCAATTAAACTGGTTATTGATAAAGGTTATTGGTACGGTGAAGCGGCTCTAATACTTCGAGATAAAAATAAAATCCTAATGGTAGATCAAGATCCCATTGTGGCTTCATCCCCTATTTACGCAGGTGAATACGGAGAAAGAACTTTATCAAATATTACGGGCGTAAAAGAAGAAAACATTAAATCATTTTTCATCCATACCGATAATGCAAGGCATGTATCAGTCTGGTTTTACTTCTTAGAAAATAAGCAAGCAAATTCGAGTTTGAGGCCAAGCAATGGTTCGTGGATCGAATATCAACAGCTTAAAGACAACAAATATCCAGAGTCATTAAATAAACTAGCGGATACTTTATCGGAATATGACAAAGTTCAGCTAACAGATAAACCTCGTGGACCATATGATTTCTAATTATTCAGTAAGTTGAAAGTTCCCGTCGGCGGGAAAATGTTGAAAAGTCACGGCGCCGTGAAGATTTAGATTTTTCCGACGACTGAAAAATGTTTGCAGTATTACATCGATCGTTATAGATTTATTAAATAGCTTTTATTGATGATGGGGATGGAAATATAATATTAAAGCGTCCGTCAGCCCTTGATTCTTGGATTCCTTTTTGAGTTAGCTCATATATTCTATTATCGAGCGTTCTGTATATTACTCTTATAGATACCGCGTCACGAGGTTCGTCAAATATACCTGTAGGCGTTTCTATACTCCCTGGTTTAAAAAGTTTAAGGAACTGCTGGTTGAATATTGTCTTAGCTCCGTCAACTTCTATTGATTCTATCACCAGGTTTCTACCAGACTGGTTTACAAAACCTAATTCAAGATTGTTTTTATTTGCTTGACCATTTATCTGCAAAGTTATTTCAGGTATTTGTTCTGTAGTTGCTGGAACTTTTAAAAATTTTAATTGATCGTCCTTAAGATTGCTTATGGGTGGATTGTCCCATTGAAAAAGAGCCATTAAGTCAATAAATGCTTCAAAAGAAATGTCAGACGATGAATTTATAAAGTTTTTGGTCTGATATATTTTTTGTTTATTGCTCCAGGAATATTCAACTGACTTTCGTGAGTATGAAAAAGGTATTTTTTGACTGTTATCTACAATAAGTTCTCTATCCTGTATTGAATGAAGACTAACGTCAATGTAAATCTGCTTACCGAATAAATCTTTGAGGGCTAATCGCCTTGCAAACTCGAAAATCTCTGTCAACGTATATAAAGTACCCCATACACTAAGAACTCTTTTGTCTTTTGCGGATTCACCTCTCGTGTAGTAACTATCATATGCGCGATCGAAATGATCCTCCGTTAAACCGAATATATGGTAAAAGTTACCCGACATTGTCATACGCCAAAGTTCATAAGCACCTATATCATCGAAGTCCGTGTATTTTTCTATGCCATTTTGAATATTAACCGGCTCTCCGTTCCTATCACGATAATGCGGATAATCCCAACCCCTTAACGTCACTACTGACTCTTGTGTTAATGACTTTAATCGTGGGTGAGTTAGCTTAGTCTCAGGGTATACAACGGGTCTAATATTAACTTCCCAATACCCGCCGCCTTTAATTTTTAATATTAGTGCTTTCTTATCCATTTTTAAGATCCTCTAACTCTTCATTGAATGAGGCATTATCCTTACTGTTAGGTTGAACCTGCTCTTGCGATGGTAGTAGCAATTGACCATTACTTATAAGATTCTGGACTCTGGAAGAAAAAGCTGTAAGTTCTTTTTCGACCGATAAATCTACTATGCTTCTAACATCAGTTGGTGTTACTGCTTTCTTTGATTCAGGCTTAAATGTTCGTATGTACATAAACCCAGAATCTAGTTTCGGTAAATTTTTTGAGTTACGACTAACTATCGGAGTAAAAGCAAAACTCTTAACATCAAAAACAATATAATTCTTAGATTCATAAGCAATATTTAATACTTCAAATTGAGGTTCTGGGTCACCGCAACTTCTAACTTGTTCGAATATATTATCTTGATCATAAGTAGCTAGGCTCTCCTCCTTAACGCCCTCAAGAGAGTACTTTCCCTCTGTGTCCTTTTTAACTCCAACAATAATCAATCCGCCGTCTGCGGTGTTTGACATCGCTAAGATACTAACAATAATTTCTTGTGCTTTGAGATGATTCTGAAGTGCAGTCCTATCTGAAGGCCAATCCATACAGGGCTTTAATTCTACGGATCTGGTTTCATTAGGGCTTAGTAAGATACCCTGGATAACATTATCTGGATCAGTTGGAGTTATCATAGACTAAGCCCATAGTTCGTTAATTTTTGAATTAACCTTGTCTTCGTATATTTTAATGAGGTCTTTATTGGAATTAATGATCTGTTGCTCTTTGTTAAATTGAGCCACGACTTGTTTCTGTTCGTCCATCGGTGCTATAGGAATTTCCAATTCTTTAAATTTAACAATTGTTAGTGCTTGGTATGCGGCACCTGCAGACATTGTTTGATTAACTAGTAAGCTACGAGTTACTACTTCTAGATATTCTGGTAACACAAGATCTTTGATATCTTTTAACCAAAGAAGATTGCCATCCTTAAAGTAAAAATCATAAAAGCCCTCTGGTATACGCCACACCTTACCGATTGTGCCTACAGCTGAAACTAAAATATCATTGGCAACAGGCTTACCAAAACTAGCTGATATTTCTCTATATTTTTCTTCGCTTATAAACAACTCAGTCGAAATTTTCTTACCAAGCTCAAGTTCTGCTATTTCTTTGGTCCTGAAGAACGGCACGCCCTTATTAACGTAGTCTGATTGAAATATCCTTTTACTAGATGTAATAGTTGCCAGTTCTTTAAGTTTTCGGCTTTCCCACTTAGGATTTATTTGAAACGATGGTTTAAATAAACTTATTAATTGTCTAGTAGTATTTATAACTTTTTGATAATTATCTAATTCAATTGTAACTTGTCTTTGTATATCAATAGGTGGCACAGGAATCTTGAACTTACAATACTGTGAGATCCAAAAACGTTTATGCTCTTTTGGCTTAAAATCAATATTCTGCATAGCATAGTAAACGTAACTAATATCGATATCTGAAGTTCTTGCTTGGAGTATTTTCATCGCAGAAGATTTTACTTTAAAGTTAAAGTCAACGAGTTTTGTCGCAGTTGTAAAATCATCAAAAATGATAACGGGTAGTCTTTTATCATATACTCCGATTTTTTCATTCGTATATCCCAATATAAAACTTTTTCCTGCAGTTAAGACGGGGGTTGTGTATTTATTACTGTAATCTGTAGTTTGAACAATATAATTTGTCGGCTGTTCGTAATCTAGTAACTTTTCAAGCTCGATCAAAGGCCACCTTTGATTACCGACTTCTCTGACTTTATAGCGTTCCGATTGTAGTGTTATATCTTCTTCCTCATTGATTCTACTTACCTTTTCGAACGAATAAAGGAGTGGTGCAATGCTTATTGAGTGATCTGAATCCTCGAAAGGAAAGTAATAGTTATCTCTAATGTGTCTTGCTTCAATCTCTTTTTTACAGTACTGAATAAGCTTCAAGGCATTTGGTAAATCATTCTGTAAAATAGATCGTCGGTTAGCACTAAGATCAAAACCATCTGAATTAATTGTTAAGAACATAATCCGATTAAACTTACTCGCCAGATCCTTATCAATAAATAGAATCGATGTCTTAACTCCACTATATGGCTGGAATACTCCAGAAGGTAAACTAACTACGCACCATAAACCAGCGTCAACCAATTTTTGCCTGAGTTGCTTATGAGCATTCGTTGATTGGAATATAACTCCTTCTGGGACAATAATTCCAGCTTTCCCTTTTGAGGATAGGTGATCTATCATGTAACGTACAAATAGAACTTCTGTTGCTCTTGTTCCCATACGCAAATCTTCAGAAACACTTTCGGGTTCAATCTTTCCTGCAAATGGTGGATTAGCAAGTATTACGTCCCATTTGGTTCTATCTCCTGCTGTATCAACCAGCGTATTTTGTCGTTTAATGCTGGCATTGCTTAGGTTGTGAAGGAATAGATTCATGACGCCGAACTTAACCATATCCTCATCACTATCAAAACCCGTGAATGCGTGATTAAAGATAAAGTCTCGTTCATTACCTGTTAGCTTATCCATTGGAAACGCACCATCTTTTATAAACCGCTCTGAACTATATTTATGTCGTAAGTGATCTAAGGCAGCTACTAAGAATCCAGCTGTTCCACAAGCAGGGTCGAGTATTGTTTCGCCTTTTTCAGGATCAACTACATCTAATATGAATTTAATAATATGTCGTGGTGTTCTGAACTGACCGTTTGTGCCAGCTTGTGCAAGCTTTGAAAGTAGATACTCGTACATATCTCCAAAAATGTCTTTCGATCCATGCCTAGCTACGTCATCAAGTTCTGTAACCAGTTTTTCTATTTCGTGAAGCAGAACGCGTAACGTAGGCTTGTCGTAAACTTTTATGTGAGCATTACGAAACAGTAAGGCTACAGTTTTATCGGTCGTTAACTCAGGTAGTTTACGGTAGGCTTCCTCCAAAGTATCAAATAGAACTTCGGCATTAAGCATTAGTAAATTGTCCCATCTATATTTTGCCAGTTCACCTTTAAAGATTTCCTCGTGATCAGGATTTAAAAGTTTAGCCTCGTCATCATGAGAAGTTAGCGCTCGTAAAAACATTAGGTAGTTAATTTGCTCGATAATAGTCGCATGACTGGCAACACCAGCACCAAACAGACGATCCATTAGAGCGTCTATTTTTTTGTTTAAACCAGTGCTAAAAAATGTAGACATATTAGACTTTAAGTAACCTATTACTGTTAATATCGGAGACGATGTCTTCTAGCTCGTCCTTACCAAAAGTATCTAGCCATTCACGCACAGTGTAACCCTGATTAAATGGTTCGTCTTGCAGAAAACTTATACTCGGTGATTGCTGAATAGCATTTCTCAAGTTATTGTCCTGTACTACTTCAGTAGCAATCATATCCACCATCAACACCCGTCTTTGTGTGGCGCCTTGTTTCTTGCCAAACTTCTCAATCATTCCGTCTCGCCATTGGTCTAATTGTTCTTCGCGTTGTGGTAAAGGTTTTTTATCAAGTGCAGATAATAAAAAGTCTTTAATTGAAGCGATTACTCTGTGTGAATTTATCAAATTTTCTTCGTTAAAGTAATGCTTAGGGCGATTAAGAAGTTCACTGTTTATAAGTTCAAGTAGTTCTTCGGTTTTATCTTCGTCATCAATCATAGATTCAACTTCAGGGTGTTCTCCCACGAATGTCCGCACTGCGTTTGTCCATTCTTCCTTATACATTTCTCTGTCGACTTTATCTCCCTCAGGACCCACTTCTATAAAATCACGAGTACTAACCATATCAGCTGTATGTGAAGTTAGTGGATCAGTTTTAACTGCACCAACTGTCTGATCAGTTGCTACATTATTATCAATACTAGCTGATAGTGAAGCTTCGTATTCTTGAGCTTGGTTTGCAGAAGCCAGTGCTTCACTCTTAGGTAAAGCAAGTGGCGCCTCCCAATCATATTGCTCATCGAAATATTCGCACACCCCACAGAAATCAAACATTACAAATTGCTTCTTACCAATTTCTTCACACAATCTAGTTCCACGACCTTTTATTTGCTGATATGTAGTAGGTTCAAAGACTGGACGAGCGAGAACTATGTTCTGCACTTCAGGAGCGTCATAACCAGTAGTAAGCATATCTACTGACACCGCAATACGAGGTAGTTGAATATCAGGGTTTCTGAAGTCTCTGGCAATATCTCTTGCTCCGGTAACTTTACTTGTTATTGACTTAGCAAATCTACCGTTATATTCAGGGTGCATGGCATTTAGAACTTTTTCTAATTCAAAAGCGTGTCGTTGCGATACTGCAAACACGATTGTTTTACCGATTTCATTGCGATTATTTTTCTCTGCATACTCTAGAAACTCAGTCATCATCGCTTTATTGCGTTCTGGTAAATATACCTTCTTTTCTAGATCACGGATTTTGTAGTTTTCTCCTTCGATATCTTCTTCGCTAAGTACAAGCCCTTGATCGCTCAATGCAGCTTGCGTTAGGACAGTATTCATCTTGTGAAGTTTTGGTGGGATTAAATAACCATCTCGCACACCGTCTTGAATGGTATAACGGAAAGTAGCATTTCCATCTTCACAACCAAAATAACGATATGTATCTCGCTGTATACGAGCTTCTACAGCTCTTGGATCATTAATGGATAAATCTTCAATGTCTATATTCTTCAAAAAGTCTCTTGGTGTTGCAGTTAGCCCAATCCTAGTAGCTCCAACATAATAATCCATAGCTAAACGAGCTTGTGGGCTGTAGATACTGCGGTGTGCTTCATCGTGGATAACTAGATCGAAGTAGCCTGATGAAAAAGTATCTTTTCCGTGTTGAGCAAGAGATTGTATGGTCGCTATTACCACGTTTGCGCCAGTTAAATTCTTTTTAGAGCCTCCCCAATAGGTAGCAACCGTAGATAAGTTACCTAATAGCCGTTCAAATGAACCTTTAGTTTGAGAGGCTAGTTCAATACGATCGACTACAAATAGAACTGTCTGAGCTTGGTGAGTTCGTAAAAACTTACTAATGACTAGTGCCGCTAAAACTGTCTTTCCTGTACCAGTAGCCATTTCTAGTAAGAAGCTACGTTTACCTTCGTCATAACCAGAAGCTATACTTTCGTAAGCTTTAATTTGGTACGGTCGCAACGCAATGGCTGAATCGATGTCGTTAAAGTAATTTTTATCTACTATTTTTTGTAATAAGGGTTCAACTATACCTATCCTGCCTGAATGTCTTTTGCGCTCTAAGTCTTCTTGAGAGAAAAATGCCGGTACAGGTACTGCGTCGCCTGAAGCCACGTCCCAATAATAAATAAGATGGTCGTTAGCAAGGTATATGTAGTCGACCTGACCTTTATACTGAGTTTCAACGTAATTAAGAGCTTGTTGCTTTGCAGAATATGGATCAATGTCAGGAGACTTAGCTTCAACTAATGCAATTGGTTTACCACTTTTATCTTTAAGAACATAGTCCGCTCTACCTGCGCTACCATGATCTTCAAATACAACCTGATTTTGATCTTCAATATCCCAACCAGCCTCTCGTAATTTACGATCTATAACGACTCTGGAATAAGCTTCTTTTTGACTCAAAAAATGTCCATTCTTTAATAAAAGTAGGCTTATTATATCATTTTAACAGGGATAAAACGAATCATTTTAAGCTTCAGGGCGCAGTTTTAATACGCTTTACTCTTATGAGGCGCATGATTCCACATCTTGCTGAATAACCGCGCATATATCGCTTCTATGTAAGTAAAACTCATTATGCGTGGGAGTAAGGCAACTTTTCGGTAACCGTTCGGTAATTTCATAACCGTTGAGGGTAGCTATACCTGCACCAAACCATCACTGATTTCGAATGTTTGAGGGGTGGCTAACTACTCGTCAACTAGGGAGTGATTTTCGCGAGTTTATAAATCCTATTAAGGGTTGGGTAGTTTTTATAACTCATAGATCAAATAGACACGAAAAGCCTAATGCTTATACTACGTCATGACCGTAGTGTCAAAACATTTTTAGCAAATCTACCCCTTAACACCTTATAACGTAGTAAGTAATACATCTAATATTGTTTGCAAGACGCTAAAGGTTAGGCTATGATTGCATTATCGTAGATACACGAGCAACTCCGTATACTTAAACAAATACTAAAGACCACGAATATTGTATCGATCAATATAGACAGGCGCGCGGTGTGGTAGCGTTCCAGTAAAAGCAAAGCTCTTAAACTTAACTATTTACATAGCTTAAGTCTTATTAGCTGTGCTAGGAACGGTACTCCTTGTGGAAAGTGTATCACTTCAATCTAATACAAAAACGTCAACTAAGCAGTTTGATGAAGCTTTTGATAATTTAGCTGCCTTTCTATTTGAGGAATATCGAAAAAGAAAGGAGCTTATTGAGATTGAAAAAGTTAAGGCTGAAGATAAAACATTAATTAAAGTTTAGGAGAATCACGACAATGGATAATGCAAATAAAGATAAGGCAATTGCTTACTGTAGTGTAGGAACTGCCATAGATGACGATGAGCCAAGTATAGGTGAACAGAAACGACTTATAAGCAAGTTTGCTGAAAATAATAATTTAGACATATTAGCTTGGGCGAAACAAATTGGTATAACTACTGGCCGAAGTAGTTCTATCGCACTACAAAAAGCGTATGAGTATTGCCTGGACACTAACCAGCTTCGTGGTGGATCAAAGCTTAAAGATACTGACAGAATTAAATATATCATTGCCCCTTATCCGCAAGTATTTGGCTCTATAGTCGAATATTACTATTGGGAATCAACGTTTAGTCATAGCGGTGTTGAGCTAATATTTGCTGACGATGATATCAGATTTATTGATATGCACACAGAAGAACAAAACTATCGTTGGTATGCTGCGTTAAGCCCCGAAGAGAAAGCTAAAGAGGAAGAGGATTATCCTGGTTTAGGGAACGATTTAGGCAAAAATCTAGATTCCATGGCTGTAAATATTGAGTTCTGTGTAGTAGATACTTCTGGTCCATTCAGTGATTAGTGAGCATTTAGGCTAGATAATAAAAATGGGTAATATACGACAACAATCAATAATCAGCATAAATGGCGGTCTTTGCTCCCTGTCGTAGGGTTCCCCAAGGACCGCTTTTTATTTAGGTAGCAAATATGTCAGACAACAAACTTAAAGCCATAGCACTCTGTCGAGTCAGCACCATGGGTCAGCTACTAGACGGGAACTTAGAACCACAGGAAGAACGGATTATTCGTGCTGCGAAGACACTTGATGTTGAAATTATCCATTGGTGGAAACTGGCAGTCTCAAGCCGCAAGGGTAAAAACGGCAAACGTAAAGACTTGCGCGAAATGCTAGAATTTTGTAAATCTCATCGTTCTGTAAAATTCTTAATTGTTGATGAGGTCGATAGATTCATGCGCTCTATAAATGAGTACTACTGGTGGAAAATGGAGTTTCAAAACATCGGCGTGCGCTTAATATTAGCAAACCGTCCAGACATAGATCCTGATGATGACCGAGCCGTTTTTGATGAGTTAATTGATGTATATCGTGCAGAGCAAAGTAATAACGAAAGAATCGAGAAGACGGCTCCAAAGATGATGGCTAAGATTCGTGCTGGCTATTATCCTAGTAATCCACACACTGGTTATAAGACAACTGATATACCGGGTTTGCATGAACCTAATGAACCAATCTGGTCAGCTATGCAGACTGCGTTCAGAGCTATGATCAACGGAGAATGCACTGTTCCTGAGGGACTTAAATTAGCAACAAAACTAGGACTTGTAACCAGTCATTACGGTCCGAGAGCTGTAGGTGGTCACCCTGTAGATATGCATAGATTTAAGGAGCTAATGACTGATAGCTACTATTGTGGAGTAGTTAAAATGGTAGATTGGCCTGTTATAAACGAAAATGGCCTACACGATAAAATGATTACTAAAGAAGAGTACTTAAAGCTTTGTGAGCTAGCTGATAATAAGGGTAAGAAGTTTATAGTTAACCGCAACAATCCGATCTTTCTCATGTCTAATGAGATGGAGTGTTACGAATGCCTACAAAAGAAAAAGGAATATCCAAGACTTGTAGGATATAAACATTCTAACGGTAAAAAAGGTAAATATCTTCATCACTATAACCGTTATCGCTGTCGAGAATGCGGTAAAAACATATTACGAGATGATTTACACACTGAAATTGATAAAATCCTTGATAGCTTAGTTCTTACAGACGATCAAATAAACAAATTAAAGCTACATTTAAGAAAGATATGGCGTAACTACGAAACAGAGTTAATAGAAAGATCTAAAATTGCTGAAGGACGCCTACAAGTATTAAAGGATAAAAAGGGCGAGCTAATACAATCGTTATCTCATAATCCCGATTTAGCTGAAGACATCAAGGAAGAAATTGAGAAATTAAAGCAACAGATACATGAAGCAGAGATAGTTGCTATTAATGCTAAAGATTTTGAACGTGATCTGATTGAATTTACAGACTTCGCACTCGATTATGTCAACAATTGGAAGCAGAATTGGTGGATATTAGATAAGCCCGTTATGAGTCGGTGTAAACAAATCTTATTTCCATGCGGAATTTCAGTAACTCAAGATAAAAAAGTTTACACCCAAGAAATTAGCCTAGTTTACAGATACGGAAGCACTAAAAAAGCGTCCGAAGACGCAGATTTTGTCGTAGTGGAGGACCCAGTGAGACTTGAACTCACGACACCCTGCTTAAAAGGCAGGTGCTCTAACCAACTGAGCTATGGGTCCTTATAATTGATGTTAAATTATCTTTATTATTGATATAATCACCAACAACATTAGTATATTATATCTAATAAAATGATATAATAACAGATATAATTATAAAAGGATAGCACAAAATGTCTGGACATTCCAAATGGTCAACTATCAAACGACAAAAGGGTTTAAAAGACGCCGCAAAAGGTCAAATTTTTACTAAACTTAGTAATGCTATTGTTATTGCTGCTAGAAGTGGCACTGATCCTGAAACTAATTTTAGTCTTAGACTCGCCATTGATAAAGCTAAAGCCAATAATATGCCAATGGCTAATATTCAACGAGCTATTAATCGGGTTTTAGATAAAAACGCTAGCGTTTTAGAAGAAGTTTTATATGAAGGTTATGGTTCTGGTGGAGTTGCAATTTTAGTTAATGCGTTGACGGATAACATTAATAGAACTTATCCGGAAATAAGGTTGGCTTTTACAAAACATGGTGGATCAATTGCCGATAAAGGATCGGTTGTTTTTCAGTTTAATCATAAGGGTATGATTAAACTTAGAGGTAATTATGACGATATTTTATTAAAAGCCTTAGATTTAGATGTTGATGATGTTATAGAAGCGGATCAAGAAATTATTGTTTATACTGATCTTAAAAAAATGGCTTTAGTTAGGGACGGATTAAGAAATCAGGGTGTTGATATCATAGAAGCTGGTTTAACTTATTTACCAAATCAAATTATAGAAATTAACGATCCTTCAATAGCCGGTAAAATTTTAAGATTAATGGATGCTTTAGATGAAATTGATGATGTCAGTGAAGTTTTTTATAATTTTAATATCGCTGATGAAGTGATAGAAAAAATTTAGCTTTGCGAATTTTGGGCATAGATCCTGGTACCGGCATTTTGGGTTTTGGAGTTATTGATGTAATCAAAAGGCAAATGAATTTAATTGATGCTGGGGTTATTAAAACTAGTTCAAAAGATTCGGATGCTGTCAGATTAAAAACTATTTATGATGATTTAAAAACTATTATTGATGAAAATCATCCTGATCAGATGTCGATTGAAAAATTATTTTTTTCACAAAATGTGACTACCGGTATGACTGTTTCGCAGGCTAGAGGAGTAGTCTTGTTGTTAGCTGCTCAATACAATTTAACTATCTTTGAATATACTCCGCTTCAAATTAAACTCACAATTACTGGGTACGGTCGAGCTGAAAAAAAGCAAATTCAGATGATGGTTAAAAAATTTTTAAAATTAAATTATATTCCAAAACCAGATGATTGCGCCGATGCTTTAGCAGCTGCCATTACTCATATTATTACAAATCGTTAATCTTGTGTTAATCTAAATGAGATGATAGTTTCGTTATCTGGTTTAGTCGAAAAAAGTTATGACAACAATATAACAGTTAATGTTAATGGTGTTGGTTACGGACTTTTGGTTAGTTTAATTGATCTAAATAATCTTGAATCTAATCAGGAATATAAATTTTTTGTTTATGAATATATAAGAGAACAGTCTGATGATTTGTATGGTTTTTTAGATCTAGACTCAAAAGACCTTTTTGTTAAATTAATCAATGTTAATGGTGTTGGTCCAAAGGTGGCTATATCAATTTTAAGTCTCGGTTCGATTGAAAAAATTAAACAAGCTATTAATCAAGCTGATATTGATTATATTCAACACGCTAACGGAGTTGGTAAAAGAGTTGCTGAAAGAATTATCATTGATCTTAAAGATAAGGTTAATTTAGCATTATCAAATAAAAGTAATTCGATTATAAATAATTTTTATCAAGATGATGATGCTGTTCGAGGTTTAATGGCTATGGGTTATAATAAAAAAGAAGCTAGTGATTTATTGAGTAGTGTTGATAAAAATTTATCGAGTTTAGATAAAATTAAACAAGCTTTAAGAGGCAACTAATACGAATCAAATACCTTTAATTAAACTGTATAATGATAATTTAATTCCACAAGTCGGTTTAGGCTTATGGCAAGTTAAAAATCCAGATGATTTTAATAGAATGTTTGATGAGGCAATTAAGCTAGGTTATCGACATTTTGATTCTGCTCAGGCATATAAAAATGAATATTTACTTGGTCAGTCTTGGAAAAGATCTGGACTGAAAAGACAAGATTTATTTTTAACGACTAAAATTGCTGTTCAAAATTTTTCTAAGAAAAGATTAATAAGATCTTTCGAACAATCATTACAAGAGTTACAAACGGATTATGTAGATTTACTGTTACTTCATTTTCCAGTTAGTGTCTTAAGAAAAAAAGCTTGGTTGAATCTAGAAAAATTGTTACAAGACAAAAAAGTTAAATCAATTGGCGTTAGTAATTATACTATTAAACACTTAGAATCTTTAAAAAAATATAGCTCATACAAACCAGTTGTCAATCAAGTTGAATTGCATGTTTTTTTACGACAGATGGATTTAATTAAATATTGTCAATCTAATCAGATTACCATTGAAGCCTATTCACCTTTAGCACATTCTAAAGCAATGGACAATAAAATTATTAAGTCGATTGCAGTTAAACATCATAAAACTTATGCTCAAGTTATGCTGAGATGGTTAATTCAAAATAACTTAGTTATTTTACCTAAAACCATTACACCAATTAGACTTCAAGAAAACATTAATATTTTTGATTTTGAATTAGATTCTGACGATTTATTAATGATTCAAAAACTACCCAGTAACCAAAGAACTTGTTGGAATCCAACCCGAATTCCTTAAAACTAGGTTATACTATTTGTAATGTCAGTCGATAGAATAGTTAGTCCAAAAGATGATGATTTGATTAAAAATTTTAATCAAGATAATGATAATTCTTTAAGACCAAAAGATTTTAAAAGTTATATTGGTCAAGAAAAATTAAAAAGAACACTTAAGGTCTCAATTAAAGCCGCAAAAATGCGTCAAGAACCATTAGATCATATTCTTCTTTATGGTCCTCCAGGTTTAGGTAAAACCTCAATGGCTAACGTCATAGCAACTGAAATGAATGCCCAGTTGAAAATAACTAGTGGTCCAGCTATTGAACGAATTGGTGATTTAGCAAGTCTTTTAACGAAACTAGAAGACGGCGACATACTTTTTATCGATGAAATACATCGCTTGGGTCGTAATATTGAAGAATCTTTATATAGTGCTATGGAAGACTTTAAAATAGATATTTTTTTTGGGAAGGGTCCAACAGCCGAAAGTATGAGATTTGATTTACCTAAAATTACTATTATAGGTGCTACTACTCGAACAGGTGCATTATCAGCACCATTAAGAGATCGTTTTGGAATTTTGCATAGATTAGAGTATTATACTGTCGATGAAATTCAACAAATTATTCATAGATCTGCTGCAATTTTACATATTGTAATTGAAGAAAAGGCCGCTTATGAATTAGCCTTAAGATCTAGATTAACGCCAAGAATAGCTAATCGTCTTTTAAAACGCGTTAGAGATTATGCTGATGTTAAAGGTTTAAAATCAATAGATTATGATACCGCTATTGGGACACTTAATTTACTGGAAGTTGATGAAATGGGACTTGATCATGGCGATCGTTTAATTTTAAGAACAATCATAGAAAGTTATAATGGTGGACCCATAGGTTTGGGTGCTTTATCGGCTATTATGAATGAAGATAATATTACTATTGAAGATTTTTATGAACCGTATTTAATGCAAGTTGGTTTAATTGAAAGAACACCAAGAGGACGTATCGTTACTAACAAAGCTTACAGGCATTTAAATATTAAAAAGGATTAGATCTTGAATTTTGGAATAAAGTTTTAACTTGTACGCTATTATTGTTGAGATTTTTTAACTGATTAATGACTGTTGGCTTAATAGTTTGTGGCATTAAAATATTATTATTTTTGGGATTGGGTACTATATTTGTGTTTATTTGATTTAGATCGGCAACTTTAATAATTAAATAACCATATAAAATTAAGATAAAAATTAAATAAATGAAAAATTTATATTTAGCAGCAGTTTTTATAATATTTTTTAATTGATTTAAATTAATAGTATTTTTTTTCATATTGATTAAATCTTAGGGTTAATGTAAATATTTAATGAAATAGTGAAAGAAACTAGATTATTATTTTGAGAATTAGGGGTAATGACTAAAGATGTTATTTGAGCGGTTTGTCGATTATTTTCTAGAGCATTTAAAAAACCTATAAATTGATTAAAAGTAGATAGTTGATTTGTTTGATTAGAACTAGTAATGGTAATTGGTAAAGTATAAAGACCCGGAATATTACCGACAGGAGATAATTGTGATAATGAAGGATTGTTTAAGGAAGACAATCCTAAATTTTTTGGTACTACTTCTCCAGCAATTGCTGAACCACCACTATTGAGTCCGAGACTTGAAGAAGGAAAAGTAATCGAACTGATAACTATGTTATTTTGACTAGCAATTTTAACAATTTGACGCACAGTTTGAGTTTGATCTTTATTTTGTGGTACAACAGTTTGGGCAATTTTATAAAGTGATTGATATTTATTTAATTCGCCTTTAGCAGCTATTAGACTAAGTTGTTTTTGATTTAAAACAGATATTTGATTTTGACTTTGATTTAAACTTTGAGATTTTTTATCAAAGATTGAACTTATATTAATTGTCAAAAAAATTGACGATAATAAAACTATAATTAATAACCCAATCATTAACCAGTAAGATTGTTTATGTGTCATGATTTTTTACCTTGGTTAATCATTAAAAATTGATTGGTATTATTAAATAAAGCTCTTAAAGAAATTGTATAAGCATATTGAGCCTGTGATGTATTATCAATCGAAATTATATCAACGTTTTTAAAGAGATTGCGATGAGGATCACTTAAATTAACTTGTATTTGAGTGGCACTGTTATAATTAGTTGCTTTGGCTGTTAAATTAATTCCAGTTGATGTATTGTTAACACTTAAACCAGTTAAAGCTGTGCCAGAAGGCATTGCAGCACCGATAGCAGTAATTAATTTTGAAAAAAGAATTTCTTGGGATAAGACTTTAGTGACTAACCTAAAAGTTGTCGTAAACTTTTGAATTTTTTGATTAGTTGAAGCGATGTTTTCGTGTTCAAGTTTAGCGGTTATGATATTAATTTTAGTTTGATCGTTTTGATAGCTATGTTGATAAGAAATTAAACCATACGTAGTTATAATAATTAAACCAACTAAACCAACTAAAGAAATTATTAAATATTTTCTTAAAACTATATTTTTTCTAGCATATTCATAATCTTTTTTAATGTCAGGAGGTAATAAATTAATCATGAAAAAGCTCCGAAGGATTTAATAAACTTAAACCCGCAACTGTTGCATACATTGGCTTGTCTGCAAGAGCAGGTGGTTGTAAACCTTTAAAATTAATATATTGCCAAGGATCAGAATGTTTAACTGGTAGTCTAATAGAGTCGATTAAGTATTCACTTAATCCTGGCATATTGGCACCTCCACCAAGAGTGATGATTTGTTCGATCGGTTTTTTGTTGCTGTAATGTTCTTCATAATAACGTTTCATGGATTTTATTTCTTTGATGACTTCATTTAAGATTGGACTTAAAGCTTCTTTCATTTCAGTTTGTTTTTTACTAACCTGTAAGCCATATTTTGTTTTTATTAAACCAGCTTCTTCTTCATTAACATTTAGCTTTTTTTGAATTGCAGCCGTAAAAATTGATCCTCCTGCTTGAACCGTTCCTGTAATTAGAATATGTCCTTGATCATAAATCGAGATATCGGCTGATTTTGATCCAAAATCAATAATAATAGTAGATTGATTACTGGTTGGATCAAGTGAAAATAATCTAGCTGAAGAATGCAGAGTTGGTTCAATTAAAACTGCTTCAAGACCAAGTATTTGTGATAAATTTAAGTAAGAATCAACTATTTCTTTAGGGACACCAATTACTAAATAATCATCAGTTGTCTTGGATTTTTTTATGATTTCATAGTCAATATATAATTCTTCGATTGGTATTGGAATATATTGTTCTGCCTCTAAACTGATTGCTTCGTGAATTTCTTTATTTTCTAACTTTGGTAAAGTGATAGATCTAGTGAATGTTCGATAGGCTGGTATAGCTAGAGCCACTCTTTTAGTATTGATCGACCCGATTAAATATTTATCGAATAATTCGTAAGCCGATTTAGCAATGTTTTTGTAATCTATAATAATACCATTTTCGATAACAGTATGATCGAAGCTAGTAAAACCGTATCCCGTAATACGTGTTTTTTTATTTTTTGAAAGATTTATTTGCATCACCTTTAGTGAACTTGGCCCAATATCTAAGCCAAATACAGGTTTATCATTGTAGAAATAAGGAATTTTAGGATTTTTCATTTTACCACCATAATTTGTTATAGTATAACAAATTTTAGTTGTTTTAATAATAAAAGCCCTCAATAAAGAGGACTTTTATTATTTTTTAAGCCTAAATTAATTAAGACTTACTTTAGTGTCAAGACCACCACCAGCTTCCAAGAAAGCTGAAAGCGTATATTGGCTACAAGTTGTGTCGTTGGCTTCACAATTGGCTGAGCTACCAGTGCTATCAGTTGGATAGTAGTCATAATTACCAACTGCTGTTGGAGGAGTTGAGCTACTACTTAAACAATTAGTAGAAGATGATTGAGTACAAGTCGAGGAAGGGTCAAGTAAAGCTGTGATTTGTAAACTAGGCATGTTTGTTTTGACCCAAGATGGTGAATTTAAATCAGCATATGATGGATAATATCCATTGGTAGTATAAAACGCTTCAAGTTGAGTCTGAATAGCATCTAAATCTGTAACTCTTTTTGCATTTCTAGCTTTAGCTTGAATACCATTATAAGTAATCAAAACAATAGTTGCTAGTATACCTATCACAACTATAACGATTAAAAGTTCTATTAGTGTAAAGCCCTCTTGGCGTTTTTTTAGGGAGATCATAGGTCCCACCCTCCTTGTTTAAATGTTAAATGATTTCTAAAAACTTTTATTTCTAGTTATCTAATTAAGATTATAATCAATAAATACTTAAAATCAAGTTGTAGGGGTGAGGGGGTAGTAAAATTTAATTGCTACTAGTTGGAATTTGCCTAGTTAAATTAGCAATTGGACCCATAACAGATAGAGCGATCAAACCAACCGCAGCTCCAAGAAAGATAATCATAATAGGTTCAATTAAAGCGGCCAGGCCATCAATTAGAACACCAACCTCTTCTTCGTAGAAATCAGCGATTTTACTGAGCACTTGATCTATTTGTCCGGTTTCTTCTCCAACTAGTAACATCTGAGCGACTATCGGTGGAAAATGCTGACTTTTAGAGATTGGTTCAGATAATTGTTTACCTTCTTGAACCTCTTTAGCGGCCTCTTTTAATTCGGCTTCAATGACTTTATTGCCAATAGCTGAACCGGTAATTTCAAGAGCGTCCAAAACAGTCACTCCGGCCGCCATTAAAGAAGCAAAAGTTCTAGAAAATCTAGAAATAGCCACTTTTAAAACGATAATTTTAACAATTGGGATTTTAAGCAACCAGCTATGAAAACGATATTTACCTTGTTCGGTTTTGATATATTTAAGAAAATAATAAAAACCTATTATTAAAATAATAAAAACTATAATTAAGTTTGGAGTGCTTTTGATGATTGGAATGACATTTAAACCTGGAACGAAATGAACAATAGTGTTGTCGGTGCAATATCTCGAAAAATCAAGTAAGACTTGACTATAAATTGGTAATTTGGCTTTTGGTCCAGCTAGAGAAGTAATAATGTGTGCAATTTTTGGCATAATAAACAACATGATTCCAAAAAAAGCTAAAACCGTAACAACTAAAATAACTATTGGATACATCATTGCTGATTTAATTTTCTTTTTAATTGATTCATCTAATTCAACTTGTCCAGCTAGTCTTTTAAGTATTTTATCTAAAATACCTCCTTCTTCACCGGCTCGTATCATAGCTACAAAGACTTCTGAAAAAACTGTCGGATATTTAGCGAAAGATTCAGCTAAGGTTTTTCCGCTTTCAACATCTTTTGTGACGGAATTAAGGATTTCCCTTAAATATGGACTTTCACTATCATCGGCAAGGGCAGACAGGGACCTAGCTAAAGGTACACCGGCACTTATCATGGTTGATAGTTGTCTTGTGAAGATGACAAGATCTTGAGATTTAACCTTTTTTTTGAGGCCTATTTCCATATTAAGACTAAGTTTAGTTTTTTTTTCAACTTCAATTAAAATTGGGTTGATGTTTTGTTTATGCAGCAACATTAAAAGAGCTTGTTTATTAATAGCTTCAGCTGTGCCAGATATTGTTCTGCCGTCTTTGGTGGTTGCTTTATATATAAAATTCATATTTTTATTGTACTACTTCAGTTGTGGTGACTCTTAAAATTTCTTCAACAGTTGTTTGTCCTCTTAAAGCTTTGATCAATCCATCGATTTGCATAGGTAACATGCCGTTATTATTGGCGGTTGATTCAATAATTTCACTTGATGAATTACTTATGATTAATTTTTGAATATTATTGGAATTAGTTAAAACTTCGTAGATGCCAATTCTGCCTTTAAAGCCAGTATGATTACAAAGATCACAACCGTCTGGATTGTTGTTGAAAAAACGATGTATTTTCGTCTCACTACTACTAAGATCGCTGATAGAATATTTTTGATTAGTTTTATCAATACCAATACCATCTTTAAGAGCAACTGTTTCTAATTGATAAATTTTTTTAATATCATTTTTTAAATTAAAAATTCCGTTAATTCTTTTTATATAACTTTCATCTGGAATAAAACTAATCCGACAATTAGTGCATAATTGTCGAACTAATCGTTGAGCGACTACTACTCGCACTGTTGAAGCAATTAAAAATGGCTCAACACCCATATCTAGGAGTCTCGGTAAACTGGTGGCTGCGTTGTTGGTATGGAGGGTTGAAAAGACTAGATGGCCAGTTAAAGCAGCCTGAACAGCCAGGTCAGCGGTTTCATGATCTCTGATCTCTCCCAACATAATAATGTTTGGATCTTGTCTCAATAAAGCCCTTAATCCGTTAGCAAAAGTCATACCAGCTATTGGATTAACCTGAGTTTGGTTAACGCCTATTATATGATATTCAATTGGATCTTCTATAGTAGAGATGTTTACGTCTGGTGTATTAAGACTGCTTAAAACACTAAATAGAGTAGTTGATTTACCAGAACCCGTCGGACCGGTGACTAAAATTAAACCGTGAGGTTGAGTAATAGCGCTATTAAATTCAGTTAAAGAATTTCCCCAAAAACCTAATTCAATAAAGTCGGCAGCTTTAGAGGATTCATTTAAAATTCTAATAGCTATTTTCTCTCCGTCTAAAATTGGTAAAGTTGAAATTCTTAGAGCGTAAACTATACCATTAACTTCAACTTTGAAACGTCCATCTTGAGGAACCCGATGCTCATCAATTTTTAAATTAGCTAATATTTTGATTCGACTAGTTATTGACCCTAATAATTTTATTGGTAAACGGTTAGCTTCTTTTAAGAGTCCATCGATTCTATATCTAATAACAACTACATTTTCTCTTGGTTCTATGTGAATATCACTAGCTCCAGCCTTGATGCCATATTCAATAATTAGATTAATAGTTTGAGCAATTGGAGAATCTTCTGCTAGATCATTAGTGTCAATTTCTTCTTTGTCTTCGTTATTGTCTTGTGAGGCAATAACTCTAGTTAACTCATTATTAATATTGCCTCTATATTGATCAAGGGCATTTTCTAGTAAAGTCGTGGTTGTAATATAGATTCGAATATTATTATCTAATTGTTTTTGAAGAAAATTAATACTTTGAATATCATCAGGATCTTCCATAGCAATTAGTTTTGTGTTGTTTTTGTCAACATCAAAAACAACTGCCTTGTATTGATTAGCAATTCTTTCAGGTAATAAATTTAGAATATTTGGTTTAATACTTTTAGTATTTAATTCAATATATGGAATATCAATTTCGCTAGCATAAAGTTTCGTAAGTTCTTTTTCGGAAATTACATTATTGCTAACCACTAGATCTTGTAGTGGTTTTTTGGTGGTTTTTTCTTGTTCTTTTAGATTTTTTAACTTTTCATCATCAAGATAATTATTACTTAATAGTAAATTTTCTACCAGTGAATCAGGTATACGCATAACACAATAATACCAAAGTTGCTTATGCTTAAGCAATTGATTATACTTGAATTAATTATAATTCGACAAGGTAGTGCAATGGATAATAATTCTAATAATAACCAAGACATCAATCAACCACCTATAACACCACAACCAAATCCAAATCAAACAGTTAATCCTTCAGGTAGTTTTGTTGTCAGTAATCCACATGATAAACCTACTAAAAGTAATCGTAAATTTAAAATTATGATTTTGATCATTGTATTGATTGTAGTTATCTTGGGTGCTTTTTTGGCTTACAAGTATTTATTAAAAAAGAATAATAACGGCTTGTCTTATCTGAATTCAAGTAATTCGGCTAGTTCTGCTCCTGGTTCATATTCAAATACTGGTACTAGAGTTGGACAAGCTAGTTTTTTATCTCAACCAAAATTATTAACATATCAACCAATTTATAAAAACGCTTGTAAAACGATGCCAAAGAATAATACTATTCCTAACTGCAATATATTTTATTTTTATCAAGTTGGTACAACCACCAGCAATAAGCCAATTATTGTAGCGGTTGATTTTAACTCACAAATGGCGGGTTCAAGTGGTGGCTATTTCTATGCTGTTTTTATTAAAGAATCAGCTTCAAAATATGAGTTAATTAAACAGTATAATTTAAAACTTTACCCAAACTATAGTGAGCTAAGTAGCAACTCTAGTAGTTCAGCTCCACAAAACGAATTAACCTCATCTATAACAGTTAATTTGAGTAATTCAATTAACAATTCATTAAAATTTCCAAGTACGGTTAACTTAACTAATAACACTATACTAACAAAAGATAATTCTGTGGTTGGAGGCAATTGGTTTATTAAAAATTTAGCTGGTATATTGGTTAATTTTGGAGATTTAAGTCCTATAAATATCGATCGTTTAAATTTAATTGGTCATAACGGAAATTATAGTTATTTTGATTATTCTAGCAATTTAGCCTCTTCTCTTAACGACAATGCAATTTTTGGTACGTTACAAAACGATTTTGCTGGCCTATATCAATTAAAACAACCAATAGTTAATAATTCGACACCATCGATTATTTGGAACAATGGCCAAGTGAATAATAAAAAATATGTTGATACTTTTTCAACTTGCTCTTTAAATGGTAAAGGATATATGACAGTTAGCGGCCTAAATAGCGGTAACTTAACTATCGTTGGAAAATTAAATAGTCAAAAAGTTTATCAGTTATCAACTAGTAATCCAGTTTTTCAAGAATACTATAAGACTAATTTTCCATCGACTGCAACACCTTACTCTCATAGTTCAGCTAAATTAAGCCTCCAACAATATGAAAATCAATATGGAGTAATATTGATGAAAAATTCACTCAATCAGTATGTAGTTTATCAATTAGCTAGTTTTGCCGCCGGAACAGCTTGCTAGTTTATATTTATCTTTTTAATGCTAAACTATTACTATAAAAGGTGGATAATATTAACCGTAAAATAAGGTAATTGTGATGAAAAAAGATAATGACGTAAAAAACAATCAGACTGAGCAAAAATCAAAAGCTTTGAATGTAGCTCTTGAATCAATTGAAAAACAGTTTGGTAAAGGTTCTATCATGAAGCTAGGTGACTTTTCGTCTAAAATGGTTGAATCTATTTCGACGGGTAGTTTGTCGTTAGATTTAGCTTTAGGTGGTGGTTTACCAAAGGGTAGAATTGTTGAGATTTATGGACCAGAGAGTTCGGGTAAAACAACTTTAACGCTTCATGCGATTGCAGAAGTTCAAAAAAAAGGCGGTATCGCAGCTTTTATTGATGCGGAACATGCTTTAGATCCAAGTTATGCTAAAAGAATTGGTGTTGATACAGATAATTTGTTACTTTCTCAACCAGATAGTGGGGAACAAGCATTAGAGATCGTTGAAACTCTCGTTAGATCAAATGCTGTTGATATTATAGTGATTGATTCAGTAGCTGCCTTAGTACCTAGAGCCGAAATAGAAGGCGAGATGGGTGATAGTCACATGGGTTTACAGGCTCGATTAATGAGTCAAGCTTTGAGGAAATTAACAGGTATTATTAGTCGATCAAACGTAACGGTTGTTTTTATTAATCAAATTAGAATGAAAATTGGAGTTATGTTCGGAAATCCAGAAACAACTACGGGTGGCAATGCACTTAAGTTTTATGCTAGCGTTCGGATGGATATTCGTCGAACCGGACAAATTAAGCTAGGCGATAGTATTATCGGTAATCGTACAAAAGTTAAGGTGGTTAAAAATAAAGTTGCACCGCCATTTCGAGAAGCTGAATTTGATATTATGTATAATCAGGGAATTTCTAAAACAGCCGATTTATTAGATTTGGCATTAAATCATAGTATTATTGATAAGGCTGGTGCTTGGTTCTCTTATCAGGAAAATAAAATTGGTCAAGGTCGTGAAGCGGTTAAAAATTACTTAGCTGAAAATCCTAAAATTATGGATGATATTACTGAGAAAGTTTTGTTGGCTGAATCTAAAAAAACTTAAAGTTAATGAAAATTATTCAAATTAAACAAGTTGGTCAATTATTCCAAGTTGTTTTTGATGATGGTCAAAAATTTTTAGTTAGTGCATCCTTGGTGCTTGATTATGGATTAACAGTTAATAAGTTATTTGAGCAGGACATATTTTCAGAATTTGAAATAGCAGCCTTAATAGATAAGAATTATTTAAGTTGTTTAAATTTAATTAATTATCGACAAAGAACAACTAAAGAAATTAAAGCATATTTAGCTAAGTTTAATTTAGATCAATCTATTATTGAAGCTATTATTAAAAAATTAAAACAAAATAATTTTTTGGATGATAACCGCTTTATTGAAGCTTTTATTAATGATAGTTTAAATTTAAATTTACGATCAATTAAAATGATAAAATTTAATTTATTAAAAAAAGGCTTTAAAAAAGCCGATATTGATGCAATTTTAGTTAACTATAGTGATGAAGAAGTTTTAAAAAAGTTAATCTTAAAAAAACAAAAAATTAGTAGTTATAAAAATTCTCAAAAATTAATCAACTATTTAATCAATCAAGGTTTTGATTATCAACAAATAAAATTAGCTTTAGCTAATCAATAATTGGCAGCGGTAACCCTGATTTAATTTTTTGATCTAAATCCTCTATGATTATTTTTCGATCATTTAATTCAATAATTTGCGAACGATGAATCTTTAAACTAGAGCCACGAAAATTTCGATATATTGAAGGAGTAACTTCTAAATTGTTAACATACATTGATGTAAGATTAATTGTAAAATCTGTGACCCTACCAATTTTTTTACGACTGATCGTTTCGACCGATTTATTAATGAGACTGTAGTTAATATTAATAATATTTTGAAGTCTAATTAAGTCATTTGGATCACTAAGACTTGACTCATCATTAATCATTAGATAATTAAAATTGATCTCACGAATATCTTGATCTAATATAATTTTAAGTTGATGATTTCTAGTTAAACAATAAAAGGCAGGCAATGTCAGGTTATCCGGATTAATAAGAGGTTTAGTGATAGTTGCTATTATTTCACCGTCTTTCAAAGAAATAATAGGTTTTTGATTTATGCTTGAATCTAAAACTAACATATTCTAATTATAAATCATTGGTATCAAACTAATAAATGTTTACAATATAAAGATGAACGTATGTTTGAAAGAAATTAAATCAGATAATTTAAAAAAAACTCAACAAATTGGTTGTAAACTTGGACGTAATTTGAGGGGTGGAGAAGTTATAATATTGAACGGTGATTTGGGTAGTGGTAAAACTACTTTAATGGCTAGTATAGCTAAAGGAGCGGGTAGTTCAGATCAAGTAAGTTCACCTAGTTTTTTAATTAAAAATCAGTATAATTGTGCGCGATTTATAATTCACCATTTTGATTTTTTTCGTTTGAATGATCCTGGTTTAATGAAAAATGAATTAATTGAAATTATTAATAATGGCCAAGATGTTATAGTTATAGAGTGGGCTCAAATTATTAAAGACTTAATAAATAAAGATTATTTAACAATAGATTTTAAAATTGAAGGTTATGATAGTCGAAAGTTAAGCCTTAAATGTAGTCCAAATTTAAAATATTTAATAAATTTAATATGATTATTTTAGCGCTTAGAACCGATCAAAACGTTTCGTTCATGTTTTTATATGATAAAAATAAAATGATCGATCATTATGAGTGGTTAAGTCAACATCGATTAGCCCTAGAGTTAAATCAAAAAATAAAAAACTTTTTAAATAAAAATCAAAAAAAATTAATTGATTTGGATGGATTGGTAGTTTACAGAGGACCAGGTTCCTTTACCGGTTTGAGGATTGGTGTTAGTTTAATGAATGCTATTAGTTATGGTTTTAATATACCGATTGTAGGTACATCTTCAATTAATAATGATAGTTGGATTCTTGAAGGTATTAATCGATTGTTCGATCAAGATAATGATAAAATTGTTTATCCAATTTATGATCAACCAATTAAAATAACTCAACCTAAAAAATAAGTTCGATTTGACGATTTTTGATCACAAATGTATAGTTTTTATTAGAGAAATTCAATAAAATTGGTGATTTTCTTAAATTAATTAAATATTTGATAGTCTAAATAAATTTTTTTATTTTTGATTTTAAGAAGGGGTAAATATGATTGAAGGCATTTTAACGGTGGCTGGTTTAGTCATTGGTTTTTTTGGGAATCAGTTAATTACAAAGAAGCGAATTAAAACGAGTGAAAATTTAGCTAAAAATGAAGTTGATAAAGCTAAAAAAGAAGCTGATAAAATAATTAATAAAGCCCACCAGGACAGTATTAAATTATTGGAAGATTCTAAAGAAGAAGATCAAAAAAGACGAATTGAATCACAAAAACTTGAAAAAAGATTAATTGATAGACAAGAAAATTTAGATAAAAAACTTGAAGAATTAGATCGAAGGCAAGAAAATGTTCGAAAAAGTGAAGACGAGATTGAAAAACTTAAAAATGAAATTAGAGATATTCGATTAAAACAACAAGAAAAACTTGAAAAAATTTCTAAATTATCTAAAACTGAAGCTGCCCAAAAATTAATGGAAATGACCGAAAAAGACATTAGAAATGATTTAGTTGGTTTAGTTAACAAATTACAAAACGAAGCTAAAGAGCTAGCCGAAGAACATTCAGCTTTAATTATTACAACAGCTATGGAGAGAATGTCTAGCGAAGTTACGGCTGAAAGAACAATTACGTCTTTGAAGCTTGAAGATGAAGAAATGAAGGGACGAATTATTGGCAAGGAAGGTCGTAATATTCAAGCTCTTCAAAAAGCAACAGGTGTTGATATTTTAGTCGATGATACTCCTGGTTATATTGTTTTAAGTAGTTTTGATCCCATTAGAAGAGAGGTTGCCCGTCAATCTCTAGAAATGTTAATTAAAGACGGTAGAATTCACCCTGGGCGAATCGAAGAGGTTGTAGCAAAAGCACAAGCTAATCTAGACAAAGAGATTGTTAGAGCTGGTGAAGATGCAGCTCGTGAAGTTGGAGTTGTTGGTATTCCAAAAGAAGTGATCCGTTTGTTGGGTGAATTAAAATATAGAACTAGTTATGGTCAAAATGTTTTAAAGCATTCTGTTGAAATGGCTCATATTGCAGGCATGATTGCCGAAGAATTAGGTGCTGATGTTAAGATCGCTAAATATTCTGCTTTAGTCCATGATTTAGGTAAAGCTTTAACTCATAAAATGGAAGGTAAGCACCATCACATTAGTGGTGAAATGTTAAGAAAATACGGTGCTCCAGAGGCTGTAGCTCAAGCAGCTGAACAACATCATGATGATGTTGAAGCTACTTCAGTTGAAGCTTTAATTATTAGGGTTGTTGATGCTATTAGTGCATCTAGGCCTGGTGCTAGAAATATATCGGCTGAAAATTTTGGTGAAAGAATGCGAGATTTAGAAAACGTTGCTAATAGTTTTAAGGGTATTGAAAAAACTTATGCCATTAGTGCTGGAAGAGAGATTAGGGTTTTTGTAAAACCTGAGAGTATAGATGATTTATCAGCTATTAAGTTGGCTAGAGATATTGCTGTTAAAATTGAATCTACTATGCAATATCCGGGAACAATTAAGGTTAATGTCATTAGAGAAACTAGAGCCATTGAATTTGCTAAATAATAATATATGAATATATTGTATATTGGCGACATAATGGGTTCATTTGGCATAAAAGTCGTTGAAAATAATTTAGCCACTGTTAAAAAAAAATATCAAGTTGATATTGTGTTGGCTCAAGCTGAGAATGTGACTTTTGGTAAGGGTATTTCGATTAAGGATTTTTATAGATTAAAATCTCTTGGAATAGATGGATTCACGGCCGGTAATCATATATATCACTACAAAGAAATAAATTCATTAATAGACAGTAACGATCATATGATTGTTGGTTTAGCAAATTATGGATTTCAAAAAAAATATAAGATTTTGGTCACACCCTCAGGTAATATATTATTTTTTAGTTTATTGGGTCAAATTGTTGGTAAGGACGCTGGCATAATAACTGAGAATCCATTAAAAATAGCCGATGAAATATTGACATTAATTAAGAATGATCATTCTATTAAGGCTATAATAGTGAATTTTCACGGAGATTATAGTAGTGAAAAAGTTATCATCGGTCATTATCTTGATGGGCGAGTTCAAGCTGTCATAGGTGATCATTGGCATGTTCCGACAAATGACGCTAGAATATTACCAGGTGGGACTGCTCATATAACTGATGTTGGTATGTGTGGTTCTCTTGATTCGTCACTTGGCGTAAAATCAAACGTAATCATTGACCGTTGGCTAACTGGCCATAAAACAAAAAACATATTAGAGAATGATGGAAAATGGCAATTTAACGCTGTTAATATTAGTTTAGATGAAGATTATAAAGTTAATTATATACAATCTATTAATTTAAAGGGCTAAATTAATAGTATTTTGAATAAAATTTAGCTATAATTGAAAAATATCATTACGGGATGTGGCGCAGTCTGGCTAGCGCGCGCGGTTTGGGACCGTGAGGCCGGAGGTTCAAATCCTCTCATCCCGACCAGACAAACTAAATTTAAAATTATTTTTTTGTAATCGGAACACCATTTTTAGAACCAGCAGGTAAATAGATTGTTTCGCCTGGATATAACATGCCGTTTTGATCTTTTGGAATTTGGTTATCAATTTGCTGAATTTGTTGAGCCATTAGGTTAGGATTATTGGCTACAGTATTATTTTCCTGACTAGCAATAGACCATGCTGTTTGACCCGATCGGACAGTTGTTTGCTCGGTATTACGAGGAGTTGGTCTATTGTTAGATAAAGTATTCTCTATAAATACTCCGCCGAGTGCTAAACATAAAACACCAATCCAACGTCGAACATAATGTTTTTGTTGTCTTTTTTCACTATTTAATATTGGCATTTTATCTACAAAATTCATTCTCTTATTATAACATAATAAATTAAAAAATCAATAACAACGATTTGATTAAAAAAAGGTTATATTAAAATAGATCGGGAATTAGCGCAGCTTGGCTAGCGCGCCACGTTCGGGACGTGGAGGTCGCGGGTTCAAATCCCGCATTCCCGACCATTTTTATTGATATACCTAATAAGGAGGTAATTTTTACACTAATTATTTTTAAGTTTTGCTTAATGATATAATTGAAAAAAGTCTTTTTTTATGCTTATTTTAATTATTTTAATTATTTTTTTATTTTTAATTATAAATGAATTTTATGGTCGAAAAAAACATCAAATTAATGAATTAGACAGAAAAATCATTCATTTGGGTGTTGGTAGTTTTGTTGCTTTTTGGCCATTTTTAATTGACTATAATCAAATTCGCTTGCTTAGCTTAGCTTTTCTAGTAACAATTTTGTTATCTAAAAAGTTTAATATTTTTCAATCTATTCATGCTGTAGAAAGACCAACAATTGGTGAAATTTTTTTTGCAGTATCTGTCGGACTGATTACTTATCTAACTAAAAATAATTTTGTTTATATGGCTGCTATATTGCAAATGAGTTTAGCTGATGGTCTAGCTGCAGTATTTGGAGTAGAATTTGGTTTCAAGAATCGTTATAAAATATTCGGCCAATTTAAAAGTATTGCTGGAACCTTCACGTTTTTAGTTGTGTCAGTTTTAATTTTATTGGTTGTTAATTATTATGGGAACTTAAACTTATCTATTGTTTATTTGATGACTTTAGCTTTGTGTTTAGCTAGTATAGAAAACTTAGGAGTTTTTGGTTTAGATAATTTAATTATACCTATTATGACAGTTTTATTTTTTAAATAATTTTTTGTGATAATAATTATTAGCAAAGACAATTAAACACACAGTGATTATAGTTAAATATAGTATTTGAACTATGATAGATCCTAAAAGTGAGAAATGAAATGTGATTGCTAAGTAAATTAAAGCTAGATTAATCAGTAATATTATCCAGTAAATAGTTTTTTGATAGAAAATGAAATGTTTAGCTTGTATGTATATATCACTAATTAATTTAATATCATCATTGAATATAATTAAATCAGATTGTTTGTTATTTAGACGAGAATTTTGTTCAATATTAATATAAAATTCAGTTCGAGCCTTGAGAGGATTTTCTTTTATTGTTGAATCAATCATGGTGACTGGTCGTTTTGCAATATTTTCAAGATAATCAATCTTTTCTTTATAGTTAAAATCACTTAAAAAGTTTTTTATATTTAATTTTTTAGCGACTAATTCAGTTGATCTCTTGTGATCACTGGTCAATACAATAATATCTTTAATTGATTTTTGAAATTTTGTTAAAGCTTTTTTTATACCTGGTTTAATATTTTGTGAAAATTCGAGATATGCAATTACCTCATCTTCATTAGCAACCACTAGACTGGAATGGCTGATATTTTTGATTTGTTGATCTTTGATGTCTAAGTTTTCTAAGCTCTTCATTGATTTTATAGACCCAAAATAATAATTTTTGTGATTAAAATTTAATTGTGATAATTTGATGTCTTTGAAAAAAATAATATTTTTTACTTTGATTGGTTTAATTTGTTTTTCTGTCATATAAGATTTAATGGTTTGATAAAGTTTTGTATCAGGGTGAATAGCTAAACAGGCTAAGGCTAATATCTCTGATTGATTGAGATCTTTTTTTAAGATTTTGATTGTTTCAATACTTGTGTGATCCTCAGTGATTACGCCGTTTTTATTTAAAATTAATGTTTTGGTGTTAGTAAATTTTTCAAATTTATGAATTGATTTAAAAATTAAATTGTTATTACTGAGATTAAATAATAAGGGCTTCAAATCAATTTTGGCTAGCATTAAGAAGTAAAAAGGTGTCGATAAAAGAATTGTTATCTGAAAATCCAGTTTGTTTCGAGTTAACATGTAAATAAGAACTGATAAAGCAATAATTACTAAGCTATAGCTTATAGTATTATTCTCAATTAACCGACTAAAATAAGATTGACTTTTTAGATTATTGTTAAAAAAATTTAATTTGCTTTGTTGATAACTTTCAAAGAAGTTTTGATTAGCTTTTATAATGACTGAATCGCTTAATAATTCAGCACCCTGTAAAACATTATTACCAGTTTGTAGATCGTATACGTTATTATTTAATAAAAATTTACCAGAACCTTTAATAATTTGACCATCAACTGGGACCAATTCATTTTTAAAGACTATTAATTTGTTTTGTTGCTGAATGCTGTTAGCGGTTATATCAATATTGTTTCTTCCTCTTATAGCGTGAGCTAATTGAATATTGGTTTGATTTTTTGAATATAAAGTGTTCAAATAACTACTTATTACCTCAACCAAAAGAGGGTATGCGGCCATTAATATGGTATTAATAACTATAAGTAAATCATTTTTATAGTAGAATTCAATTCCAAATATTATAAAAATTAAAATATTTATATCAGTTTCATTAAATTTAATTTTTAAATATATTTTATAAATTTGAAAAATCAAAAGAATCGCTACTAATATGAATAAAATAGTATTTAGATCGGTTGTTTTATGTAATATTTCTAAACAACTATAAATGATTATAATAATTATCGAACCAATTAAAATATCAAATTTATAAAATATTTTTGATAAATTTTGCCAAAAAGAATTTTGTGTCATTTAACTAAAATTATATCAAGTTTAAGCTTAAAATTATAAAGCAAATAAACTTAATCTATTTTTCAGCTAAGTGTAATAAATTGTATTAACTGATTTTTTGATTTTCGTTAAGAAAGTATTTCATGTTAAAATTCTGTTTAAGCTTATGAATGATTTTCAACAATTTAATCGGTCTTCCGATGACCGAAACGATGATTTTAGGGTTAGTCCAAATTTTAATAATAATCAATCAATTGATGGAGTAAGACGTTTGTCCAACAATAGACCACCACAAAAAAATCAAGCTAGACCTTCTTTGATAGGTTTATCTATACCAACCAATTTTTCTATTAAAGAGGAAAAGAAAAAAGCTAAGAAAATCAAGAAAGCTCGATCAAAAAAGAAGCGGTTTGTGCTTTGGTCGTTTGTTGTTATTGTCTTGTTTCTGGTTGGTTTCGGAGGTTATTTCTTAATTAATGGACTTAATGCTATCAATAAAGTTTTTCATGGTAATGTTTTCAGTGACTTAGCTGCACCGTTTGAGAGTAATGTTTTAAAGAATCAAAACGGTCGAGTTAATATTTTGGTTGCTGGTTGGCAGGGTAAAGGATCAGATGAAGGTCCGTTAACTGATTCAATTATGGTTGTTAGCGTGAATATAAAAACTGGTTCAGCATTTGTTTTATCTATTCCTCGAGATTTATGGGTTTATGTGCCGGGACTTCATTCTTATCAAAAAATTAATGCTGCTGCTGATGATATTCATTTTAGAAAAGCTGGTTATCCGAATGGTGGTATGGGTGAATTAGAATTTATTTTGAATAAACAGTTAGGGATCCCAATTGATTATCAAGTTTTAGTTGATTATCAGGCTTTTAAAGATGCAGTCAATGCCGTTGGTGGAATTACGGTTGATATTCAAAGCCCAAATCCACTCGGCTTGTATGATCCTTATGCACATCTAAAATTGCCCAATGGAATAGTTCATTTAAATGCTCAAACAGCTTTAAATTTAGCCTTAGCTAGAGGAGACGGCCCGGGGTCGTATGGTTTTCCTTTAGCTGATTTTAATCGAACTCAGCATCAGCGTCAGATTTTATTAGCAATATTTAAAAAAGCTACTCAACTTAATTTCTTAGCTAACCCTAATAATATCTCGAATTTATTTAATTCATTTGGTAACAACGTTACAACAGATCTGTCTTTTAAAGATATTTTAGCTTTAGTAAAAGTAGCCAGAAACATTAATATTAATCAAATTGAGTCTTTTGCTTTTTCGTACGGTAGCACCTACAATCACCCACACCCACTTTTAACTAATTATTTCTCTCAATCAACGGGTCAAGACGCTATTATTCCAGTTAAAGGTATCGGTAATTATTCTGGTTTAACGCAATATTTTAATCAATTAACATCATCAAATCCTTTGGTTCAAGAATCTGCGCCGATAGTAATTTTAAATGGAACGAATAAAGTTGGGCTAGCTGGTCAAGTAAAGGCAATGTTGACTAAAAAAGGTTATCATGTGGCTTATATTGGTGATGCAAAAAATCAGTACACGAATAGTTTAATTATTAACCAATCTGCTGGTGGAGAACCAAAAACCTTAGCTGCTTTATCAAGTCAATTTAAGGGAATACCAATCACTAGTCAAGTTGGTTATAGCGGTGAATCAAGTGAAGCTAATGGATATTTAGCCAGTTTTGTGATTGTTTTAGGTAGTAATTTTAAACTTTAAGGCTATCTTTAATTATTAAAACGTAATTATTGAACGTTTTTATGATTAGGAAAAGTAATAGAAGTGATGAAGGTTTTGGTTGTTTTGTGATGTCTTTTAGTGATTGAAATTGAAAGCTTTGGAATATCGTCTTTATATTTATAGTAAACTATCATAGAGATCATAATTAAATAAAAAATAAACCAAGAAATTTCAGCAATTAAAAAAGGAACACTCTTAAGACTGATAGAATATAGTAATGATATAAAACCACTGAATGTCCAGATAGACCAAGTTGTTACACTAAATTGATCTGTTTTTTTAGTTTGATGCAACTTTTTTATTTGAGGTAACATTGCTAAAACTGAAATCATGGTTGTGATTAAGTATAATATTTTTATAAAATTCATTTTTTTCTCTTTTTGGTCTTTTATTTTTTACGAAGCAATTAAAAGAGCAACCATTACGATAAGCATAAAATGATTATCAATAAGTATTTCGTTTAATTGATATTTTTCTTGATTAATTTTATCTAACAATTTTTTCCTTTTTTGTTTTGTTAATACTATATGTATGTTATCATATAGTATGAATATTGTCAATATTATATTTTAATCACTAATCAAATTTATTTAGACGGTGGCAGTATATTTTATGGGGCGAATGATGGGACTTGAACCCACGGCCTCCGGAGCCACAATCCGGCGCTCTAACCAACTGAGCTACATCCGCCAAATAGTATTTCTTATTTTATCATTTTTTTGTTAAAATAAAATTATGGATATAATTACTAGAAAACAGATTAAAATATTTAATCAATCTTTTGATTTTAATTATTTTATTGGCTTAATAGTAGGTCTTATAATTTTTATTCCTTGTTTGATTTTTGGGCTTCAACATCAATTAACTGGTTTTGAAAAATCTGTATTTTTATATATTAATGGTTGGCCTAATTTTTTAAAAGAACCGGCCGTGCTGATTACTAATGGTTTAGGCGCTAGTTATCCAATTGCTTTATGTGTTTTAATACCAATTGCTTTTAAAAGATATAAATTAGCTTGGCGTTTCTTTTTTGTTGTAGGATTAGCTGGTGTTGTCATGGAAGTAATTAAGCGTGTTGTTTTAGAACCTAGACCGTATATTTTGTTACATAATCATTTAAACAATAGATCATTATCAACCGGTGATTATAGTTTTCCTTCTGGCCATGTAGTTGTAGCTACAGCTCTGGCTTTAGTCTTATGGCTGATTTTACCTAAAAAATGGCGATTTATATCTATTATTTGGATATTATTAGTAGCTATCTCTAGAGTTTATTTAGGTGCCCATTCTCCAGTTGACGTGATTGCTGGTTTTTCAGTTGGACTGATAATATTTAGTATTGTTGAATTATTGCCTACTAAATTAGCTAAAAAACTTTATTTAGACGACGACGCTTCTTTATTGAACAAAACAAAAAATAAATAATTTTTATTTGACTGTTTTATTATTTACTGGGGTAACGTAGCCAACGTTTTTGGTATTTTGATTTGCTTGAATGATTGATCCGGCTTTATTGACATAAGTATCGATAGTGGGCGTATTATAACCTTTTATAACTATTAAATTTGGATCTAATATTTTGGTATTAGCTTTATCTAACTGAATCTTGAGTGGTGTTTGTCTTTGAAAAGCAAAATAAGTTTGATTATTGATTGGATCTTTAAATTCGATTGGATGACCTTGATCGAAGCCCGAAACAGTACCAGGTACTTGAACAGATTTTTTGGTCGTTAAAATTTGACCACCTTTGGCTAATATTTCAATATATGCTTGACCTAACTGATAGGGAGTTATATTGTTGTTCCAGTTTGATATGCCTGGTTCTTTATTATTATTGGGATAGCTTATTTTTGTAGTTGGTATCGTCTCCTTTTTAGAAGAATTTGAATGTTTGCCAGGAATTAGGTTCATGGCTAAAATGACTAATCCAACAGCTAAACTACCCGATAATATAGGTTTTTTGGTAATTTCTTTATTTTGTTCCACTGTAATATTGTATACTAAAAAACACATATGTAAAGTGCATCAACTTGGATTGTGTTCTATAGGACAACTTTAATGTTATAGGGGAGATTAGTTAGATGTTTTTAAACTTAATTAATATTTTTGTGTTCGCTGGCTAGTAATATGGCTGCTGCAAGCCTCATTGTTGTGTTGAATATTT
>JAKBVU010000004.1 GCA_021841155.1 bacterium | reverse complement strand
AAAAAATAGGTTATACTCTTTCAGTATAAAATGCACTTGAATTTTGTTTTACTAAGCCCGTATTTAATCCCGATATTATCTAAACCTTTAATTTGCACAAGGCCTAGTTTTAAATACTGTGCGATTACTGCGTTTACGAAATAAGAAAAATCATCTTCGATAGAAGTATAACTTCGGCTATAATCTGCTTGTATATGCAATGATTTTAATTCCCGTAAACATTCTTCATTAAAATAATCTAGTAAATATTTAGGATCTTCGAACTGCTTAATAATTTCACGATTAACTTGATATGTTTTGCTATATAGATTAAAAATTTTTTCAGAACTTTCAGTTTTATTCCCATTGAAGTAATCGTGAAGCTCGTTAGACATTTTGTGGGCGGTATTACCACTGTAATGGGTGGCACAATTGGATAATATACTTCACAGTTTTGATTTTTGAGTTTTGAATATCTAGCATAAACATCTGCTATCACAAACATTCTGGCATGGTTAAAACTAAGAGGACAAACAGGATATATATAAGCTGTTGAAATAAATACCTTATTATTCATGGTGGTACGGGTAGGATTTTAATCTACGATTGCGGTAAATGAGGCCGCTACCTTAAACACTTGGCTGCCGTACCAAATAATTTTTACCTTATTATACTTTAATTCAACCAACTTGTTTGTGCAATCTAATATTGATTTTGTAGAAATATTTTTTATTGATTATTGCTATTTAGTTTATTGAAATTTTCTAGAATGTCTTCCAACTTAAACTTTGGAAAAATTACTGCTTTCCCTTTAGTAAGACTATTTCCTAGACATTTCTTAGAGTATTTCCACTCTAAACCTTTTGTATAATTACCAGTTAGAATTTTTTGGCCATATAAGTTATTTGTTTCAATAGGCATCGAAGAAATTAAGACATCCGATCCAAAGGCATCACTGATTTTTTGACTTGAATGTGGTATGAATGGACATAATAATTTGTTAGTATTCTCTATAAAAATTGATAAAGTTGTCAGAACTTCTTCGTTTCTGCCGGTTTTTTTGCTTTCTTCTTCCCAGGGTTTTTCGTCAACAATGTATTTATTGGCATGAGCTATACATCCTAGAACTTCTTTTAAAGCTGACGCTAATTTGCCCCGTTCAATTAGAGTACCAACATTATTATAAGAAGCAGCTACGTGTTTTAGCAACTCATTATCATTTTTTTTGCCAGCATTTTGTTTAGAAGGTACAATACTTTCGAAATCTCGATCAATCAAGTTAGTTACTCGGCTAATTAAGTTTCCCCATTTAGTTAGTAGTTCACCATTGTATCTTTGCACTAAATCATCAATTGTAAAATTGCTGTCATGATTTTCGGGACCAGCTAAAATAAGATAAAATCTTAGAGCATCTGGACCAACCACCTGAAGTATGTCTTTAATGTATGCAACGTTTCCCCTGCTTGTACTGAATTTAGTGCCAGCAAAATTTAAGTTACCTGTGCTTGCTATTACGTCTGGTTTTTTTAACTTTATCTCATTTTCTTTAATATTATGATTTTTGGCTGCTAAAATAGCTGGCCAGATGATTGTGTGAAAAGGAACATTATCTTTACCCATGAAATAATAATTTTTTGTTTTGTCGCTTTCTTCCCACCAATATTTCCAAGATTCTGGATTACCTGTTTGTTTTGCCCACTCTATAGATGCTGATAAATATCCAATTACAGCTTCAAACCAAACATATAATACGCGGTGATCATCCTTACTAATTTCATAACCTTCTGGAAGCGGTATGCCCCAAGATAAGTCACGCGTAATAGCTCTGGGTCTTAATTTGGAAACTAAACTCATCGATAAAGTTTTTGCTTCAGTTCTTAAGTTGGGGTTAGAGTTAATATACTCTTCTACTTCATCCTTTAACATGTCTAAATTAAGAAAATAGTGTGGAGTCGGCTTCAATTCAATTGCATTTTTAGTTAAAGATGAATGTGGTTCGATTAGCTCTGTTGGATTTAATAATGATGTACAATTATCGCACTGGTCACCACGGGCATCTTTTGCACCACATACTGGACAAATACCTTCGACATAGCGATCTGGTAACGCTTGAGAAGTGACGGAATCGAAACTTCCATTCATACTATCGATACTTATATAGCCGGAATCGACAAGATTTGCGAATATATTTTGAGCAACCTCAGTATGGTTTGGGCTGGTTGTGTGGGTGAATAAATCAAAGCTCATTCCAAGTTCAATAAAGTCTTTTCGAATGATACTACTCGTCATATCGGCAAAATCAGTAGGAGACATACCTTTTTTTTCTGCCGCTATCAAGTTAGGTGTCCCGTATTCATCTGTACCACTGATCATCAGTACATCAGAACCAACACCTCGTTCGTATCTTGCAACCACATCGGCTGGAAGAAGTGAGGCTCCATGTCCAACGTGTCTTGGACCATTAGAATAAGGCCATGCAACAAAAATCCCAATTTTTCGAGCAACCCTATCTCTTGTATTCGGTGTTTCTGTTTCTTTCAATATATCTCTACTCATTAATATATTTTGTAATAATTCCAAGGTTATCGTATTAGATTGTATCCCGAAGTGCAACATTGCCTAAATAAAAAGTATACCTATATTATTAATTCATCATAAAACGAATATTTAGCAAAACGGATTCAAACTTTTTTACCAGATATAAATTTGTAAATAATTAATAACAATGTCTTGATATGAAAATAGTCAAACTTTAGTTAATCAGTTGTGGCAGAAATATCACATTTGGCTCCGGGGACTGGATTCGAACCAGCGACCTAGTGGTTAACAGCCACCCGCTCTACCGCTGAGCTACCCCGGAATATAATACTGAATTATAAATGATTAGAGTTTATGAATCAATTAATTTTTGAATTTTTGTTTTAAATTTTGGTTAATAATTCGTTTTTGTTCTTTTTGTTTTAGGCTTTGCCTCTTGTCGTAGTGTTTTTTACCTTTGCCGACAGCAATTTTAATTTTTATGTAGCGATATTTAATCAAAATTTCTAAAGGTATAATAGTTTTACCTTGTTCTTTGTGTTGAAGTATTTTTTTGAATTCGTTTTTTTTAACCAATAGTTTGCGCGGTTGAGTTTTTTCGTCTTCACTGATTGGAATACCATTAACACCGGAAATCATGCAATTGATTAACCACAGTTCTTGGTTTTTGATGGTTACATAAGCACCGGTTAAATCTCCATGACCAAGTCTTAAGTTTTTAACTTCTCGACCATTAAGAATAATACCGGCTAAAAATTCATCTTCTAAGAAATAATCGAAACTAGCTCGGCGATTAGTGATTTTTTTAGTATGTTGGCTCATTTGGCTTTTTTAAATTCCTGTTTAGCTACATTCCAGAAACTGGAATCGTGATACTTGACTTTAAGATAATACCAGTATTCTGCTCCCCATAACATGATAGTTTTCATGCCGGTATTTTTAGCAAAAGTAATATTTTGTTGAAATTGATGAGCGTCGAGAGCGTGATTCAATACCTTTAAAGGTGTTTGGGTAATAGTCAGACCGTTAGGTGTCCATGGTTCAGCCTGCAGTTCTTCGATGTACATATTTTTACCCTCAAAGATTTGTTGCATTTCAGCTAAGAAAGCAAAATACCATGATGGATATGGGTATTCTAGGTATAAATGAGTGACGCTGGCATCCCAAACTCGTCGATAAATCGAAATACTAAAAATATTTGGTTGTGGCTGGCCGATTGGTAAGCCGATAGCGTTATTGCTACGACCAATAATGATTTGATGATGAGGATCTAATTGTTTGATTAAGTTAAATTCATGAATTAATCTTTTTCTTGAAAAATTAGTACAATTACCAAAACCTTTTAGAAAATATTCGTTTTCTAATTGATAATATTGAAGACTTGGTGAGTTTTTGAATTGGTTAATGACTTTTTTCATAACTGTATAGAGTTGTGGTTGCCAGGTTTTACTGGGTTCATTGGTTGCCCAATTTGGAATATGACATTCGGGCCAATTTGGTTGTCTTAAGCCTAAAACTAATGTAATTTTTGCGTGATATTTTTCAGCTAATTTAAATTCCCAATCAAGTTGGGAAAAATTATAATGTCCTTTAGTTGGTTCAATATCTGTCCAATAGCTAGTTAGTCTAAAATCGCGAACACCAATTTTGAGTAAAGCTTTCATGGTTTGTTGAGGGTTAAGGCCTAAATAACTAGCATAATCAGGTATAAAACTGACACCTAAGGTAATTGGTTGGTTTGATTGCTGAATAATATAATATTCACCAAATGAATACATCAAGATGCCAATTAAGAAAATAAATAACAAAAATATCACGACGAATTTTTGCCATAAACTAGTCTGCCAATAGTGAAGAAAATGTTTTTTAATTAAAATGTAAGCTTTCTTTAATCTTTTTGACATATAATATTACTTAGTTTATGAAAATTGACCTTATCATTCCAGTATACAATGAACAGGATTTTTTAGCTGATTGTCTCGATTCGATTCAACGGCAGAGTTTGAAACCAGATAAAGTCATACTTATTAACAATAATTCAACAGACCAAAGTCTTGAAATAATCAAACGTTATCCTTTTGTTAAAGTTATTAACGAAACTAGACAAGGTGTATTTTACGCCAGGACTAAAGGCTTTGATTATTCTAAGGCCGATTTAATGATTCGAATTGATGCTGACAGTATTTTACCAGTAGATTATATAGAAACCGTTAGTCGTGTTTTTACTGATCAACCTGACTTAGATGCTGTGACTGGTTCGGTGGCTTATTATGATTGTTTATGGCCTCAATTATCTTACCAGGTAGATTTAATTTTGAGACGTGGTTTAGTAACTTTATTAAATAAAGCAATGTTTCTATATGGTTCTAATATGGTAATTAAAAAGTCCGCTTATTTAAAAGTGAGAGATAGACTGTCTTTTAATCCAAAATTTCATGAAGATATTGATTTAGCTCTTCATTGTCAAGAAGAACATTTAAGCGTAGTTTATAAAAAAGAATTATTGGTTAATGTTTCTTCAAGAAGATTTGCGGTTGGTTTTAAAGATTTTATGTTATACGCGTTGGCGACACCAGCTACCTATTTTCATCATAAAAAATTTAAAGGAGTTTATTTTTATCCTATATTACTTTTGAGTATGATTTTTTATGTTTTTATTTGGTTTAATGTTCAGCCGGTAGCTTCCCAACAGTCCTTTAAACGAGCTAATCCAATTAATTGATAGTGGTTATTTTTTAATCGTTAAAATAGTAGAACTTTTTTCCGATAGTCTTAAATTAAGGTGAATTGGTTTATTTTGTGGAGTTAATCTGAAAGTATCACCATCGGCCTGCAAGATGAGTCCATCGTAAACACTAAGATCAAAGTCTTGAGATTCTTCAGTGCTAATTTTATTGTCTGAATCCAAATGATTACCCAAGACTAGATCAATTAAAAATTTAAAAGTAACTCCATTAATAATATGGACTTGACTTTCTGGTTCAAGATTTTTTGAGGTAGTTTTAATAAAACCAGCAAATCGTTTTCCCTTTGTAACAATTAATTCTTTGACTGGTTGAATATTATTTTTGCCGGTTTGATTGAGTCCAAAACTAGAACTATGTTCTAAAAGTGTTTTAGCGACTATTAAGCCGTTTAAAAACATTTGGGGTGAACGATGTTTGAATAGTTGCATCTGATTAATTCTTTCCGCTGTCAGGCCACTTAATCCAATACCTAAAACATTATAGGCTCGAATAATATCTGACTGATTGATATGAGCTTCAATGGGATGAATTTCTCCTTTAATCAATTGATCTTGTAAGATTAAATCAATCAGATCATATGGAGATTTTCTCATTTCGAAATTACTGTTTAAATCTCTGGCTCCACCGACGAATTTAGTTGTAATAACTGGAGTTGATCGAAAAGAATCTTCAATGCGTAGTGATTCAAAAACATTTCTGATAGTTCCGTCACCTCCAACAACGATGGCGCAATTTTTGTCGGGATCTAAGGTTTGATCATAAATTTTTTCAAAGGTTTTTCGAGGATTTTGACCAGTTTCAACAAATTCAATCGGTCTATCTTGGCCAATAATCTTTATTAAATTATTGGCACTTTTTACAACCCCGTGACGATTGGGATTGCCTAAAATAATAAATTTTTCAATTTGTGATGATTGAAAACCTTGATTATATCTATTAGGGCTGGCTTCCATTGTTTTATTATACCATAAAATTACTAAAAATCAATTCCAGGATTGGCTAAGAACTTTTGATCAAAATGATGCTTGATTTTAGTCATATCAGTAGCGATATCGACTAAATCAAATAATTCAGTTGGAAAATTACGACCAGTTAGACATAAACTAGTTGAAGCATGTTTTTTAGTAATTAAATTTTTTAAAGCTTGTTTGGAGATTAGGCCGTCGTTAACAGCATTATTAATTTCGTCGCAGATAACTACCTGATATTTGCCACTTCGGCTTAATGATTGGGCTAGTCGAAGAGTTTCTTGGGCGGCTCGACGATGATCTTCTTGACTAATATGACGAGGACTTAATTCACCGGCATTGTAAAAACCTTTACCACCTTTATAAAAAAATAATTTATCGTGATAAACCGACTGAATATTTCTAATAAAAATATGCTCGGCTACGCCCCAGTATTTTATAAATTGTAAAAAAGCAGTTTGATTATTATTGCCTAAAGATCGAACCATCAGTCCTAATGCCGCTGAAGTCTTGCCCTTACCTTCACCGGTATAAACAATTACAACAGACGGTTTGGTTTGATAGTTCTCAAAAGCCATCTAACTAACTAGTTGATGCTTTTTGAGACTGTCATTAATTTTTGGTCGATCAAAACCGACAATAATATCTCCGGCGATATCAAGAACTGGAATTCCGCGTTGACCAGATTTTTCAAAAGCTTCTTGACCATCGGCAGGATTTTTTTCGACATTTTTTTCGACAAAATCAACGTTGATTGATTTTAAATATTCTTTAGCTGATCGACAAAAACCACACCAATCGGCTGAGTAAATGGTAACTTGATTAGTCATGGTTTTATTATACGAATAAAAATTGAAAAATTCAATTGACTCTTAAACTAAATTTTATGGTGTGATAATATGATGAAAGAGTGAATCAAAAGAAAACTTTAAAAGATCAATCTAAAGCTATTTTTTATGCTTCAACTCTAGATATGAGTTGGCGATTAGCCATAGTTTTTTTAGTGCCATTTTTTCTTGGTTTTTTTATTGATAATCATTTTAAAACTTCGCCACTTTGGACTTTGGTTGGTTTAGTTATAGGCATTATCTTGAGCGTAGTAGTTGTTTTGCAATCATTTAAAAAAATCAATCATCGACTTGAAAAAAGTGATCAAATCAAGCACAATCAAGTAGAAGGATCAAAAGAAAAAAATGATACTTAGAATATTTGCTAACAGTGGCCCAGTAGTTTATATATCGCCAAAGGTTATTTTCCATCTTGGAAATATTCCAATCACTAACTCTATTTTTTATGGTTGGTTGGTTTTTATTTTTGCAGTTATTTTTTTAATCTATATATCACGTAGAGTTAAAATTAAACCAGCCAGAGGGATTGTTCAGTTAATTGAGTATGCTTTTGAGTTTATTATTAATCTCATTAACACTAGTTTTGAAGATAAAAATAAAGCTAAAAAATATCAACCATATTTTATTACTTTATTCTTGATTATTTTAATTAATAATGAATTTGAACTTTTCCCTTTTGCTGGCGAAGCTTTAAAATCAATGGGATGGCCTCTTTTAAGGCCGTTTACAGCTGATTTAAATGCCACTTTCGCTATGGCGGCTATTACTATGGGCTATGTTTATTATTCGTCAGTTAAAGAATCGGGTGGTTTTAGAAAGTATTTAGGTCATTTTTTTGTCGGTAGTCCGTTTAATCCACTCTATTTAATCATTGGGATTTTAGAAATGATTACAGATTTAACTCGAGTTTTTAGTTTATCGCTTCGATTGTTTTTAAATGTTACAATTGGTGAAATTGTGATTGGAGTTTTTTCTTATCTTGGTCAATTTTTAGCTCCGGTTAGTGCCTTACCTTTTAGTTTAATTGAAGTCTTTATTATGGCTTTGCAGGCTTATATTTTTACTGTTTTATCGGTGATGTATTTGGCTATTGTAGTTAATCATGCCAGTGAAAAGGAGGTTCAAACTGCTTGAATCTAGTGCGTTTTTTTGAAACAATAATAAGTGAGAATAACAAAGAAGGAGATTTTTTCATGTTTTTAGCAACAACAATTAGCACCACGCTTTTAGCCAAAGGTTTGATGATTGGTGGTGGTTTTATTGGTCCAGGTATTGGTATTGGCTTAATCGGAGGTAATTATTTACAGGCTGTCGGTCGCAATCCTGAAGCTGCTAAGTTTTTAGGCCAAGCTTTAATTTTTGTGGCTATTGTAGAGTTATTTGGTTTACTAGCTTTCGCTTCAATCTTTATTATTTAATTATTTTGCAATGATTTTAAACTTACCTTTATTTTTAGCTTCAACTTCTGGATTAGCTGCCTTGGGTGTTAATTGGTCGTCTTTAGTGATTCAATTGATTACTTTTGTTTTAGGTTTTTTGGTGATTAAAAAATATGCCGTCAAGCCTATTATGAAAATGCTTGATGATCGTCATCAGAAAATTGAACAAGGTTTGCAATTAAGTGAAGCTATGATCAAACAAGAAAAAGAATTAAAAATTAAGGTTGATAATTTATTGCATCAGGCTCGTCAAGAAGCTGATCAAATGATTGCTGACGCTAGTTCAGAAGCTCAAAGTTTAATTAAAAAGGCCGAAAATGATGCTAATAAGCGGGGTGAACTATTAATTGAGGAAGCTAAAGAACGAATTAAATTAGAAACCAGTCGAGCTAAAAAAGAATTAGAAAGTGAAATTTTATCTTTAATTGGTCAAACAACTGAAGCTTTACTAAGACAGAAGTTAAATCAAGAGGAAGATAATCGATTCATTAAACGTTTATTACAAGAAGAAGAAAAGACCGTTCAATGAAATACAATCGCTTAGAATTAGCTCAGATTATTTATAGCCAAACCTTAAATTCTACTAGTACAAAACAATTAGCTCAAGAAATTGCTGCCTTTTTATTAAATAACAATTTAACTGATCAGTTAGATTCAATTATTAGAGATGTCAAATTGATTCGTCAACAAAATGGTATATTAGACGTCAAAGTTATTTCTCGCTTTCCTCTCAATCAATTAATGCTTAGCAATATTAATAATTTATTAAAACAGTATTATAATAATGTTAAAGAAATCTTAATTGAACAAATCATAGATATTAATTTAATTGGTGGCGTGAGATTAGAGATGGCTGATAGTAGTCTTGATTTAAGTATGTCAAACCAATTAAAATCTTTACTTTCATTAACTAAACAGAAAAGGATTTAAAAGTGTCAAATTTATCAATTGAAGAATTATCTAGCGATATCCGAAGTGCCATTGAAAATCTAAAAAAACGACCAGAAATTAAAAATGTTGGTATTGTCACTCGCGTCGGTGATGGTATTGCCTGGATTTATGGATTAAGTGACTGTTCTTACAATGAAATGTTGGAAATTAATGGTCATGATGGCCGCAAAGTTATGGCTTTTGCTTTTAATTTAGCAATTGATGAAATCGGGGCTGTGATTTTAGCTGATGATGATTTGGTTGAAGCTGGAGCTGAAGTCCAATTATCTGGTAATATTTTAGAGGTAGCAGTTGGTCCAGAATTAATTGGTCGAGTGATTGATCCACTTGGTCGACCACTTGACGGTAAAGGTCCAGTCAAAACCAGTTTAATGTCCCGAGTTGAAAAAGCCGCACCAGGTGTTTTAGATCGTAAAGCTGTTTTTGAGCCTTTAATGACTGGCATTATGGCTATTGATGCTATGATTCCAATCGGTAAAGGTCAGAGAGAGTTAATTATTGGCGATCGGCAAACTGGTAAAACAGCCATTGCAGTTGACGCTATGATTAACCAGAGTCGTCAAGAAACTGGAGTGATTAATATTTACGTGGCTATTGGTCAAAAGTTATCTAAAATTGCAGCCCTTCAGGAAAGACTAAGACGTGAAGGTGCTTTAGATAAGACAATTATTATTGCTACTAGTTCAGCTGATCCGGCAGCTATGCTTTATTTAGCTCCCTATACAGGAGCTACGATTGGCGAATATTTTAGAGATAATGGTCAACATGCTTTAATAGTTTTTGACGATTTGTCTAAACATGCAGCAGCTTATCGTCAAATGTCACTTCTTTTAAGGCGCCCACCAGGTCGTGAAGCTTATCCAGGTGATGTTTTTTATCTCCATTCTCGTTTACTGGAAAGAGCAGCTAAGCTTAATGATGAATTGGGTGGTGGTTCTTTGACGGCTTTACCTATTATTGAAACCCAGGCGGGAGACATTTCAGCCTATATTCCAACTAACGTTATTTCTATTACTGATGGTCAAATCTTTTTGGAAACTAATTTATTCTATCAAGGTATTAGGCCAGCTATTTCGGTTGGTTTATCGGTTTCTAGAGTTGGTGGATCGGCTCAAAATAAAGCTATTAAGTCAGTTGGTGGTGGATTAAAACTTTCTTTAGCTCAATTTCGAGAGCTAGCTTCTTTTAGTCAATTTTCAACTGATTTAGATGATGAAACGAAGCAAATTATTGAACGTGGTCAACGTTTAACTGAGTTATTAAAACAATCTCAGTTTAGTCCTTATTCTATTTGGCAAATGTATAGTTCTTTGTATGTTGCAACTAATGGTTTAATGGATAAAATCAAGGTAGATAAAATTAAAACTGCTGAAGACGTTTTTCTTAATAATTTGACACAACATCAGGCCGCTTTAATTAAAAAACTTAATACTGGCGATAAACCAACCGATCATGATAATCAAATCTTATCCGACGTAGCTAAAAAAGTTTTTAAAACCTTTGAGGATATTCAGGAATAAAACTAAATGGCTACTACTATTACACTTAAAAGACGTATTAATTCAGTTAAGAGTATTCGACAAATCACTAAAGCTCTTCAATTGGTAGCCGCTTCTAAATTAAAAAGATCGCAAGATTATGCGGCTATGAGTCGTGAATATGCCCTCTTGGCCGAAAAATTAGGTCATTATTTAGCTTCCATTCATGAGTTAGAAAAGTATAGTTACTTTCAAGTTCGTCCCATTAGTCGACAGCTCTATATTATTATTAGTTCTAACAGTGGTTTAGCCGGAGCCTATAACTCTAATTTAATTCGACAGTTTGTTCGACAACTTCAACAGTCAGGCGATAAAAACCCTCCTAAAATTATTGCCATTGGTAATAAAGCAGCTAATTATTGTCGCAATTTGAAAGAGATTGATTTAATGGCGGTTTATAATGATTTTTCTGACAAACCAACAGCCAACGATATTCGTCCGATTTTAAAAACAGTAGTTGAATTGTTTAAAGATTCTAAAATTGACCGAGTTAATTTAATTTACACTAAATCTATTTCTAACATTAATCAAAAAGTTATCAGTCAAGTTATTTTACCAATTACCCTTGAAGAAAATCAGGCGCCAACTAAAGAGACACTAAATTTTACTAATTTTGAACCAGATATTGAGACTATTATCGATGAAATTAGTTTTCGATTAATTGAGGCTAATTTATGGCAAGCTTTACTGGATAGTTTAATATCTGAAAATGCTATGAGAATGTTAGCTATGAAAAATGCGACCGATAATGCTAAAGATTTGATTGATGATTATACTTTAACTTTGAATACCGTTCGACAGTCAAGAATTACTCAAGAGTTGGCTGAAATTTCTGGTGGCGTTGAAGCTTTGAAACAATAATTTATAAATTAAGGAGATAAACATGACAACCAATACTAGCGAAAAAACTAAACAAGTCGGTCGAGTGACCCAGGTTGTTGGTGTAGTAGTTGATATTGATTTTTCAGCTGATGCATTACCACGAATTAATAATGCTTTGGAAGTTGAAATCAATAAAACTAAGATTGTTTTGGAAGTTGCCCAACATTTAAGCGAATCATCAGTACGAGCTATTGCCTTGAGTTCAACCGACGGTTTAGCTCGTGGGACTGAAGTCATTGATACCGGCCAACCAATCGTGATGCCGATCGGTAAAAAGACTCTTGGTCGAATGTTTAATGTTACTGGTCAACCAATTGATCATATGGATAATAAGTTTGATAAGTTTGCACCAATTCACCGCAATCCTCCGGCCTTTATTGACCAATCGGGTAAAATTGAAATTCTAGAAACCGGTATTAAGGTCATTGACTTAATTTGTCCAATGACTAAAGGTGGTAAAGCTGGTTTGTTTGGTGGAGCTGGTGTTGGTAAAACAGTTTTAATTCAAGAATTAATTAACAATATTGCTAAATTTCATTCTGGCTATTCAGTTTTTGCTGGAGTTGGCGAGAGAACTCGTGAAGGTAATGATTTATACCATGAAATGGCCGAAGCTAACGTGTTGAAGAATACTGCTTTAGTTTTTGGTCAAATGAATGAACCACCTGGTGCTCGATTAAGAGTTGCTTTGTCTGGTTTAACAATTGCTGAGGGTTTTAGAGATAGTGGTAGTGATGTTTTATTGTTTATTGATAATATTTTCCGTTTTACTCAAGCTGGAGCTGAAGTTTCAGCTTTACTAGGCCGTTTACCTTCTGCGGTTGGTTATCAGCCGAATTTAGCTCAAGAAATGGGTCAGTTACAAGAACGGATTACCACCACTAAACAGGGTTCTATTACTTCTGTGCAAGCTGTTTATGTGCCAGCTGATGATTTGACTGATCCGGCTCCAGCTACCACCTTTTCTCATTTAGATTCGACCATTGTTTTGAGTCGAGCTTTAACTGAGATTGGTATATATCCAGCAGTTGATCCTTTAGATTCTAGTTCAACTATTTTGGATCCTGAAATTGTTGGCGAGAGACATTATCGAGTTGCTCGTGAAGTTCAGAGAATTCTTCAACGCTATAAAGATCTGCAAGATATTATTGCTATTCTTGGTATGGAAGAATTATCTGATGAAGACAAACAAACAGTTCAACGAGCTCGTAAAATTCAACGTTTTCTATCACAACCATTCTTTGTGGCTGAGCAATTTACTGGTAACCAAGGACAGTATGTCAAACTAGATGATACGGTTGCTGGCTTTGAAGAAATTTTAACTGGTAAACATGATGATAAACCCGAGAGTGCTTTTTATATGAAGGGTGCTATTTCTCAGGTTAAGGTTTAAATAATGATTCATTTAAAATTAGTTTCTCAAACGGGCCTTAAATTTAATGATGATGTTTACGAAGTTGTTATTCCAACCAGTGATGGACAAATAGCTGTTTTAAATGATCACATGCCGATAGTGACCAGTATTCAGTCGGGCGTGTTGTCGATTAGACGTAATGCTAAAGATCCTGATAGTAATTTAGAAATGTTTGCGACCTATGGTGGCGTGGTTGAAGTCAAAAATAATCAACTTAATATTTTGGTTGACGAAGCTGATCATGCTGATTCAATTGATCAAGCTGAAGTTGAATTGGCTTATGACAAAGCTTTAGAGATGAAAAAAAATGCCCATGATGAAATTAGTCTCAATCATGCTCAGCAACTAATTGATCGTTCACAAATTCGTCTTCAAGTCGTTAATTTACGAAAACATGTTACAAAAAAATAATATTTTTTTTAACAAGCTATTTACAAATAGTCAACTTAGATGTAATCTTAATCTATAATGCAAAATAATAGGAGAAGTGTAATGCTTAACAAAAAACATGTTTCAGCTTTTCTAGCTGAATTTTTGGGTGTGGGAATATTAACAATGTTATTTTTAACAGTTCAAAGGTCAACTATTGGTGTACCTTTTTTTATCGCCATTGCAGTTGGTCTAGTGATTATTGTTTTAACATTTGCTTTAATTAATATTTCAGGTGCTCATTTTAATCCAGCTTTAACTGTTGCTTTATGGACAGCTCGCAAGGTCTCAACACTTAGAGCCGTTTTTTATATTGTAGCTCAGTTATTGGGTGGTTGGTTAGCTTATTATTTGTTTACTTATTTAACCGGCTCTAAATTTGCTCCAATTGGTGGTCATTACACTGCTAAGATTTTATTATCCGAATCATTTGGTGCATTTATACTTGGTTTTATTTGGTCGTCAGCTATGTTTCAAAAATTATCTACTGCTGTTAGAGCGTCAGTTGGTGGAGTTGCGTTTTTGTTAGGTATTTTAGCCGCTTCTGTAGCTGCTATTGGTATCGTTAATCCAGCTGTTGCTTTAGGTGCTCGAGCTTGGATTTGGGGTACTTATGTTTTAGGTCCAGTTTTAGGTGCAGTGATCGGCGTTAATCTTTATGGATTATTATTTGCTCCATCAAAAGAAAAAGATCAGAGTGTTGCACCAGTTAAAAAAGATGCTGCTGTTGATGTTGAAGTTGAATCAGATAAAACTAGCAACAAAAGTGTTGCTGCTAAAACTTCAACCACTACCAAGAAAAAGACAGCCACTAAAAGTAGTAACAAAAAACGATCAACTGCTAATCGAAAAAAATCTAAATAAGCCCATTAATTAGATCATTTTCGAATTGCTTAGTACCAGTTTCATTTTGAGGATAATGATCAATTTCGGGAAAATCTAGGTTGAATATTTTTTGCCAAACAATTGGCATGAGACTTAAAACTTTTTGATATTCTTTATCTTGAAACTTTAGATCAAGAATTGGTAAATGATTATTTTCATCTGGTTCTAAAAATAACAATGATGCTTCAATTTGCCAGTTTTTATATTCTTTTGACTGTTGCAATAGATAGATGTAAAAGTAGAGCTGTTTACGATGATTGTATTTAATACTTTTAGTTGGCCGTGAAGTTTTATAGTCAATCAAATGAATAATATGATTTTTTTCGTCAATATCGATTCGATCAACCTGTCCAGTTAATAATGCTGGTCCATTAGTAATTCCCTGATGTTTAAAACTGACTTCTGATAAATGTTTTTGATGAAGTCGATCGAGATGTTCTTGATAAAATATTTTAAGAGTTTGTTGTCCTTTCTCTTGCAATAAAGCTATAGAATGTGGTTTAATTCTCTGTTTTCTTAAAAATTCATTTAAAATTTTCACAGATTGATCATAACTGTTTATTTGATTGTGGTTAATACTTTGACTGAGTTGATTTAAGACACTGTGCATAGCATTACCATAGGCTAATTTTTCATCAATAGTCTTTGGTAATCTTAAAATATTCTCAAGGAAAAATTTTTGAGGACCGCCATATTGGGTGTCAACAAAACTATTAAGATTTGTGGGACTTAGTTGATATGTTTGAAGACGATCTAATAAAAACAATCTATTTTTGTTGGAATTCGTAGCATCAAGATGACTTTGCTGCCAAGAATTAACTTGCTCACTATTTGATAGTGGCTGAGCATGATGTGGATTAATGGCAATTAATTGTTTTTGGGGTTTAATCAAGGGACTTTCAAGACCTTCTTCTGTTAATGATTCTTGTAGTATAGCTAAGCCATCTTGTTCAGTTGAACTAAAGAGATAAAGTTCTGATTTAGCTCTAGTAATTGAGACATATAGAGCTCGAATTTTTTCATTTAAACTATCTTTATAATTAATGAATTCTAACACTTGAGGCAATTTGATGCCATGATTATTTTTAGTTGACTGACCCCACACTTGATCAGTTAGATTGAATAAAATGACTATGTTATACTCTTGACCTTTAGCCTTATGAACCGTTAATAAACTAATAGCATCTTGATGGTCGAAATGAGCATCATTATTTAAAAGAACTTCTTGGCTAGCTTGGACTAAATCGATATATTTAATAAAATCAGTTAAAAATAAGATTTTTTGGCTATTTTTTTGATAATCAGTTAATGATTTTTTAAGTGTTACCAAATTGGATAAGAGTAAGTTGTAAAAAGTTAGATCTTTGGCTTGATCAAAATAAAATTGATAAAAGGGTGATTGATAATCATTAAAGGGTTTTAGGCCAATTAAAAAATCAAGAATTTCTTCAATGGAATAAAAGTTAGTTTGTTGAGATAAGCCGATTATGAACTTTCCTATTGGGCTTAATTCAGTATCTTTAATAATTAGTTTCGTCCAACTGACTTTTTGATTCGTGGCTTGATTTGAAATTGACCAGATTTTGATTGGATCAATATTAAAAAATTGAGCACTTAAAAATTGACTCCATAATTGATCTGCTTCAAAAAATTGACTTTCGTCAGTTAAGCCATGAATTAACCGACAACCAATAATTAAATAATTAATTAGGGGGTCTTCTAAAATATTATCTCTTTTATCATAATTAACCTTGAGTTCATATTTTTTTAAAAATGGGATTAATTCTTTCAACTGAGCATGTTTTGGAGCGATAATAGCAATTTCGTTAGCTTGATGCTTAGCTTGATTAATTAATTGATGACATAACTTAGCTATGTAGTCTAATTGGTCGGTTTTAGTTTCGAACACCTGTCGATCAATTAAACCTTTTTGTCGATGATTGGCTTCTAATTTTTTGCTGATATGGCTTAAGAAATTGGTAACTCGATCAGTAATGCTAGCGGCTAATTGTTGACTGAATTCTACGATAGCTTGATCGGATCGATAGTTGGTAGTTAAGTTAATTAATTTAACCTGATCATAAGTTTGATAAAATTTTACCATATGAGAATAATTAGCACCCTGAAAACTAAAGATAGCCTGATCATCATCTCCAACAATCAAGATATTGGGTCGATTATTATTAACTGGATTATCAGCTAGGAGTTCAATGATTTTATATTGAGATTGATTGGTGTCTTGAAATTCATCAACTAGAATATATTGAAATTGTTCTTGTAGGTTATAAAGTAAATCTTTTTCAGTTGTTAATTTATTGATGACAGTTAAGATTAAGTCAGGGTAATCGAGTAATTTTTTAGATTTTAAGGTAGTTTGGTATTGACGATAAATTTCAACTATTTCTGCTAGGATTACATAATTATTCGCATCGCTTAAAATATAATTATAGTTTTGATCTTTTTTTAACCACTTGTTCTTAAATTGAGTTATAGTAGTTGTTTTTTTGGTTTGTTCAAACTGTTCTAGAGATAATTTTAGATCATCAATTAATGATTGTTTGAGAGAATAATCTTTAAAATGCGGCTGATAATTAGATTGTTTAATTGAATTAAGTAATTCAACAAACAGGCCGGCTGTTTTAGAGCTAATACGTTGAATCTTAGGGCTAAGATCAATTAAACTCAGATTAATTTGAGACATGAAATCACTGTCATTTTTAATAATTAGTTCTAGATCGTCTGGTGTGATTAATTCTTGCTTTAGTCCTAAGAGCAAATTAATAATATCTCTGTTAGTTCGATTTTTAATTTTAATATTATAACCTAATTGATCTTTGATATTCTCAATCATTTCAAAACTAGTAATGTTGTCAGCTACTTGAAATAAATTGAATTGATCAAAATAATAGTAGTTATTTTGGATAATATCATTACAAAAAGCGTGAAAAGTCATAATTTTGACCTTGTAAGCGTCTTGGCCGATCATATTAAGAAGACGCCGACGCATTGTTAACACGGCTGAATCAGTAAAAGTTAAACAAAGAATATTATCAGCTGACGAGTCGGTTGATTTTAAGATATTAGCCACGCGACTGGTTAATAATTGTGTTTTACCACTTCCCGGTCCGGCTAGAACCATGACTGGACCTTCAATAGTTTCAACGGCTTGTTTTTGAGCGGGATTTAAATTAATCAAAAAATCGCTTAATTTAAAACCGGACATAGTTTAGTTTTGACCATTGGTCGACTGACAAATTGGACAAGTTTGAGGTCGTCGATGGAAATATTTGAGCCATAAAGCCAGGGCCGAATACCATGGTAAAACATTCATATAACCATCAATGTCAGCCAAATGACGCATGACTGATCCGTAAAATCCGTAAAACTTTTTTTTGCCCCAGAGAACAGCTGAAAATTTTGGTCCAACCGGAATGACAGTAATAATATTTTTTGGTTTGTAAGCTTTCATTTGATAACCAAAATGATTTCTAACAATGTTTTCGGCAATTGATTGACCATCATGAAGAGCTGTTTGGGCTAAACCAGAAAATGGCGTGTTGGCATTATCGCCAGCTATAAAAATATTGTCTTCAGCTTGTAAAAAAATATCACAAGCAATTTTGCCGTGTTGAGTGATTAAAAAATTATTAGCTTTATAGAAAGGATGATTAGCCACACCAGCTGTCCAGACGACAGTTTTAGATTTAATAGTTTGATCATTGACCGTGATCTCACTATCGTTTTGAGAAATGACTTTTGAATTTAGTTTCAAACTAACACCAATCGAAATTAACTTTTTAGAAATTCTTTGAGCGTATGGTTTCGGTAATCGTGGCAATAATTGGTTGAGCGCTTCAATAATCTCAACTTTGATTGCATGCCGACCAAGATGATGAATTTTCATTAAATATCTGAGATATTCAGGTAATTCAGCGGCTAATTCAATACCAGTTGGACCAGCTCCAATGACAACATAATGATCGTCTGGTTGATGATTAGCGATTAGATAATCATGAAGATGACGATTGAATTTCATGGCTTCAGCTTCAGATTTAATTGAGTAAGCGTAATCTTCGATTCCATCAATCCCGAAATAGTTAGTTACTACTCCAAGAGCTAAGATTAATTTATCAAAATTAAAAGTTTGATTATCGACAAGATGGATTGATTTAGTTGATCGATCTAGACTGGCTATAGAGCCGTGAACGATTTTAATTTTTTTATTTTGAAAAATTTTAGTTAATGGAATTGAGACTAGAACTTGATTAGCCCCGGTGGCAAATTTATATAGTAATGGATAATATCTTAAGTTATCTGTTTCCGAAATCAGGGTGATATTAAAAAAATTACTATATTTACTTAAAAAGAGTGCAGCTTTGACACCAGCAAAACCACCTCCGACAATAACGATGTTTTCTTTTTTGATTTTTTCAGTCATAGATACATTTTAACATGTCTTTTTGGTTCATAAACTTTTTTTGTTAGTTCTTATGTTTTTTGTTAAAATGAGGTTTATGGAAAATTTTATCAAAGCATTAAAACAAAATGGTTTTAAGGGTGAAGCTGATGATAGTTTAGAAACAAAAGAGTTTTATTCTCATGATGCTTCTCTTTTCGAGATCATGCCAAGCGTTGTTGTCTTTCCTAGAGAGGCTCATGATGTTGAAATTTTAGTTCAACTAGTTCGAGATAATAAAAACCAGAATCCAGAGTTATCTTTGACAGCTCGTTCTGCTGGCACTGATATGGCTGGTGGAGCTATTAATGATTCTATTATAGTTGATTTTAATCGACATTTTCGAGATATTAAGTCAATTAGTGCTGATGATGCTATAGCCGAACCGGGTGTATTTTATCGAGATTTTGAAAAATCAACTTTTCAAAAACAAGCTATTATGCCAACTTTTCCGGCTTCGCGAGATTTAGCCACTATTGGTGGTATGGTAGCCAATAATTCTGGTGGAGAGAAATCTTTAGAGTATGGTAAGACAAAAGATTTTGTTAAAAAATTATCAGTTGTTTTATCTGATGGTTTGATTCATGAACTAAAACCACTTACTAAAGTTGAGTTAGATCAGAAAATGTCTCAAGACGACTTTGAGGGTCAACTTTATAGCAAATTATTTAGATTATGTGAAGATAATTATGATTTGATTAAATCAGCTCGTCCACAAGTTAGTAAAAATTCTATGGGTTACACTCTTTGGGAAGTATGGGATCGTGATAGTCAAATTTTTGATATTACCAAATTAATCGTTGGTTCAGAAGGTACATTAGGGTTTGTGACTGAAATTAATTTTCGATTAGTTCCCCATAAAGCTCATAGTGGATTACTAGTTTTATTTTTAAGAGATATTGATGAATTAGGTGATATTATACCAAAAGTTTTAGAGTATAAGCCAGCTACTTTTGAGAGTTTTGATGATCAAACTTTAATATTATCAATTAAGTTTATGGCTAGTTTTTATAAAATGTTAGGTTTAAAGAAGTTTGTTAAATTATTATTTAGCTTAATTCCAGATGGTTTTCAACTTTTAAGAGGGATTCCGAAATTAATATTAATGGTTGAATTTAATGCTAATAGCGAAGATGAAGTTCGTCAAAAAGTTAAGAATTTACATCGTGATTTAAAACAGTATAAAGCTAAATATGAAATTAATGGTTTTGAAGAAGATGCTACGGAAGGTAAATCTGAAAAATTTTGGATTATGCGACGTCAAAGTTTTCAACTTTTAAGATCTAAAGTTAAAGACAAACATACAGCTCCTTTTATTGATGATTTAATCGTTCGACCTGAGTATTTAACTGAATTTTTACCTAAATTACGAAAGATTATTGATAAATATAAATTATTTGCTACGATTGCTGGTCATATGGGTGATGGTAATTTTCATATTATCCCTTTAATGAAATTAGAAGACCAAAAAGAACGAGAAAAATTATTACCAGCCATGCAAGAAGTCAATGATTTGGTTTTACATTATCACGGTTCATTATCTGGTGAGCATAATGACGGTTTAGTTAGAGGACCTTGGTTAAAAAATCAGTTTGGCTCGGAAGTATTAAATTTGTTTCAAGAAGTCAAAAAAATCTTTGATCCAGAGAATATCTTTAATCCACACAAAAAAGCTGATGCCGATTGGGATTACAGTTATTCCCATATTCGTGATCATTTTTAATAATGAACTATTTAACTAAATCATTTAAGTTAAGCTTATATGGTTTAGCTTTTTTTTGGATTTTTGATGGACTTTGTCAATTTCAGTCAAGACTACTGACTAAACAATTTATTGAGGCTGTTGTTCAGCCTAATTTTTCCGCTTATCCTGGTTTTTTAACTAATTTAACCGATCAGTTAAGTCGGATTTTTTTATTAAATCCGCTTTTGTTTGGTTCAATGATCGGCTTAACTCAAATTTTAATTGGTGGTTTAATTATCTTTCGTTCGACTCGGATAATTGGCCTTTACATGTCTCTATTGTGGGGTATATTTGTTTGGATTTTTGGTGAAAATATGGCTAATATTTTTAGTGGTAATTTTAACGTCTTTAGTGGTTTTCCTGGTAATGCTCTAATTTATGTGATTTTATCAGTTATTTTAATTATTTGTTTAAAAAAATCAATGGATCAGACTAATTATTTTGGTTTTTATTTAAAATTAATATGGTTTTTATTTTGGATTTTTTCAGCTGTAGGTTTAATGTTACCTTCTTTTGGTGGTTATCAGGGTTTAAAAAATGTCTATCTGATGAATCAGTTTAAATTACCTTTGTGGCTTAGTAATGTCGATCATTTATTTCATCACTTAATAGTTTATTTAGGGCCCAGTTCATTATTTGAATTAGTGTTTTTAGATATTATTATAGCCATGATTGTCTTTGTGAATAATAGAGTTATTTTTAATATTGGTTTCGTAGTATCCTTAGCTTTATTAAGTTTGATCTGGTTAATTGGTCAAATGGCTGGAATGTATTTTAGTGGTCTTATGACTGATCCTAATACAGCTCCGACAATGATTTTAATTTTAGGAGCTATTTATTATAGTCCAGTTGAAAAAATTCATACTTATTATAGTCGTTTAGAAAAACTTTTAACTTAAGCATTTTTGTTATATTATAAATATAAAAGTGAGCTAACATTGAAGAAAAAAAGAAACAAAATATTTACTATAATAATTGTTGGTTTGGTTATTCTAGGTGGAATAGTCTGGTATTTATCTACTTTAAATTTTGAAGTTTTAAATCCAAAAGGTACGATTGCCTTACAAGAACGTAATTTAATTTATTTAGCGTTACTGCTATCTTTAATTGTGGTTATACCAGTTTTTAGTTTGTTAATTATTTTCGCTTACAAATATCGAGAAAATAATCCTAAAAAAGTTGATTATAAGCCAGATTGGGACAAAAATAATTTATTAGAGTTTAGTTGGTGGTTTTTCCCAGCTGTTTTGATTGCCATTTTGGGTGTAATTACTTGGAATACTTCCCATAGCTTAAATCCATTTAAACCAATCGATTCAAAAGTTCAACCAATTCGAGTTGATGTCATTTCTTTGCAGTGGCGTTGGTTATTTATCTATCCGGCTTATAAGGTCGCTACGATTAACTATCTTCCCTTACCGATCAATACGCCAATTGCTTTTCATTTAACTTCTGATGCGCCGATGAATTCATTTTGGATTCCTCAATTGTCTGGTCAAATTTATGCTATGCCTGGCATGAGTACTCAACTTCATATTATGGCCACTTCTGATGGAAATTATCGAGGTTTATCGGCTAATATTAGTGGCGTTGGTTTTGCTAATATGTCTTTCGTGGCTGCCGTTAGATCAAGCCAAGCTTTTCAAACAATTATGAAAAACATTAGTCACTCTCATCAAACCTTAAATTATGCTAGTTTTTTAAAGCTCGCTAAGCCTTCACTTAACTCTAAAGTTCAGTCTTTTTCTAAAGTTAACCCAGCAATTTATGATCAATTAATTATGAGCTATATGACGGCTAGTCATCCGACTATAATTAATAAAAATAGTTCGAATAATTCAATTAAATCAGGAATGAGGATGTGATGGTTATTGCATCTGTTTTATTAGGTAAATTAAGTTGGCATGTTTTTCCAAAAGATATTGTTACCTTGGGTGCTTTTGTTACTATTGTAGCAGGTGGTATTTTAGTGGCAGCTTTATTGACTTATTTTAAGAAATGGGGTTATTTGTGGCGCGAATGGCTCACCAATACTGATCACAAAAAAATTGGCGTCATGTATGTGATTTTATCGATATTGATGTTGATACGTGGTGGCGTCGATGCTTTAATGATGCGGGCTCAACAAGCCACGGCTGTCGGTGCTTCTCACGGAGTTTTATCGTCATCAACTTTTCAACAAGTATTTTCGGCTCACGGCACGATTATGATTTTTTTTGCTGCTATGGGTCTGATGTTTGGCATTATTAACTTGGTTGTTCCACTGCAAATTGGAACCAGAGATGTAGCTTTTCCATTTTTGAATTTAACTAGTTTTTGGTTATTTGCTGCCGGAGCTATTTTAATTAATTTATCACTTGGAATTGGCAGCTTTTCAGCTGCTGGTTGGTTAGCCTATCCGCCATTATCTGAATTAAAATATTCACCTTCAGTTGGTATTGATTATTGGATTTGGACTTTAGAGATTGCTGGAATTGGCAGTTTAATGTCAGGCATTAACTTTCTGACGACGATTATTAAAAATCGTGCGCCGGGTATGACTTTAATGAAAATGCCACTATTTAGCTGGAGTGTTTTGTGCGCTATGTTTTTAGTCATTTTTGCCTTTCCGATTTTAACTGTTACGATTTCACTTTTGTTCTTGGATCGAACTCTAGGAACACACTTCTTTACAGCTGGTGGTGGTGGTAACATGATGATGTATGTTAATTTAATTTGGGCTTGGGGACACCCAGAAGTCTATATTTTGATTTTGCCGGCTTTTGGCGTTTTTTCTGAAATCGTGGCAACTTTTTCTCGCAAAAAATTATTTGGTTATAGGACGATGGTTTGGGCTTTAGCGGCGATTACAGTTTTATCATTTTCGGTTTGGGTTCATCATTTTTTCACTATGGGTGCTGGGGCTGACGTCAATGGTTTCTTTGGTATTATGACTATGATTATTGCGATTCCGACTGGTGTTAAAATCTTTAATTGGTTGTTTACAATGTATAAAGGTAAGATTCACTTCAACTCAGCACTTTATTGGTTTTTTGGTTTTGTAATTTTATTTACCATTGGAGGAGTAGCTGGTGTTATTATGGCTATCCCGGCAGCTGATTTTCAACTTCATAATAGTTTGTTTTTAGTGGCTCACTTTCATACTATGATTGTTAGTGGCGTTTTATTTGGTTATTTTGCTGGTTTTACCTATTGGTTCCCTAAAATTTTTGGTTATCGTTTAGATGAAAAATTAGGCGTTAGAACTTTTTATTTATGGGTTGTTGGTTTTATTTTAGCTTTCTTCCCGCTTTATATTTTGGGTTTTTTAGGAGCTACTCGTCGGATTAATCATTATGCTGCCAATCTTGGTTGGCAACCCTTATTCGTGGTAGCTGGCATTGGAGCTGTTATTATTGCTGGCGGTGTGGCTACGGGTATTTGGCAACAAATTGTTAGTTATCTTCGTCGACAAGAATATAAAGATAAAACGGGTGATCCTTGGAATGGTCGAACAATTGAATGGTCAGTTCCCTCGCCGGCACCGTACTATAATTTTAAGGCTATTCCCGTCATTCATGATCGAGATGCTTTTTGGGTTGCCAAACAGAATCATCAAGCTTTAGTTTCAGATGATGATGTCGTTGATATTATTTTACCCAAACGAGCACCAGTTAGTTTTATTTTGGGTATGTGTGCTTTAGTTTTTGGTTTTGCTATGATTTGGCATATTTGGTGGTTAGTCATAGTCAGTTTAATTGCTTTTGTGGTTATTTTAATGGTTAGACTAAACGATGAGAAACCTTATGAAGTTGTTAGAGCGGAAGATATCTTAACTCATGAAAAATCATTAAAAACAGGAAATGTAGTTTAAATGAATGAATTAGAAATTAAGACAATCAGTGATAAAAAATTACTGAATCGTTTATATAAAAAAGAAGCTCCTAAGTTCTTCGAAACAGCTAGTTTTGGTTTCTTTGTTTACTTAATGACCGATCTAGTTTTATTTGCTAGTCTGTTTGCGGTTTATGCTGTTTTGGAGGCTAATACTTTTGGTGGACCATCTGGTCAACAAATTTTTAATCTTAACAATGTTTTGATTGAAACTTTAGCTTTATTAACTTCTTCTTTCACGATGGGGTTAGCAATACTATCAATGAAGAAAGGTCATCGCAATAAAGTTTTGTTTTATTTAGTAATTAGCTTTTTGTTGGGCGCAGTTTTTTTGACAATTGAGATGAATGAATTTAGTCATTTAATTGCAATTGGTGATAGTTGGCGACGAAGTGGTTTTCTGTCGGCTTTCTTTGTATTGGTTGGCACTCACGGTTTACACATTACGGTCGGTCTAATTTGGATGGCTATTATGTTTTTTAAAGTTTTAAAATCTGGTTTATCTGAATCTAATACTAGACGATTAACTCTAATGAGTATGTTCTGGCACTTCTTAGACATAGTCTGGATCTTTATCTTTACAATTGTTTATCTTTATGGAGTACTTGGTTTATGAGTCAAATGAAATCATATAATCAGCACAATAAGCTAGAAGCTAATTTTAAGACTTATTTAATTGGTTTTATATTGTCATTATTTTTTACTTTGTCAGCCTATTTTATAACCATTAAACATGCCTTCACTAAAAATACAATTATTGTTGTAATTAGCCTAGCCGCTATTATTCAGTTCGCTATTCAATTATTATTTTTCTTACATCTTGGTAAGGAATCACGACCTCGATATCGTCTATTGGTCTTCTCTATTATGTTGTTGATAATTCTAATTCTAGTGATTGGATCTTTATGGATTATGTCTAACTTAAATCACAATATGACCATTAAGCAAATGGAAGAGTATATGGTTCAGCAAGGTAATGGAGGTATATAATTGAAAGTTTTAAGAATTATTATCAGTTAACCAAACCGGGCATTATCTATGCTAACACTTTAACGGCTTTGGCTGGCTATATGGTAGCGGCAAATTTACATCTTCAGTTGATTCATCTGGTTGGTTTAATTTTAGGTACTGGTCTTTTGATTGCTAGCGCCTGTGTCTTTAATAATTATCTTGATATTAATATTGATCAGAAAATGGAAAGAACGGCTCAGCGCCAATTAGTAACTGGATTAATTACGGCTAAAAACGCGATTATTTTTGCTGTAATTTTACTGATTATTTCTCTTAGTATATTATTAATTTTGACTAATTTAACTGTTTTCTTACTTGGTTTGGTGTCGTTTATTTTTTACGTTATTATTTATGGTTATTTTAAACGGCATTCAATTTACGGAACGTTAATCGGGACTATTCCGGGTGCTGCTTCATTGGCGGCTGGTTATTTAGCTAAGAATAACCAACTGTCGTTAGTTTTATTGTTTCTAGTATTAATTATGATAGTCTGGCAACTAGCTCATTTTTATGCCATTAGTATCTATCGCTATGATGATTATAAGCAAGCTAATTTACCAGTTTGGTCGGTTGTTAAAGGTCTAAACAAAACTAAAAATCAGATTATAATTAATCAAGTTTTATTGGTTGTTGTCAGTTTATTTTTTGTTTTCTTGTCTAGTCAGTTAAAATTTTTTGGTCTTATATTTGGTATTGTGACGTTTGGTTGGTTAATTTATGGCCTGAGATTATTCAACAAAGTGAAAATTAAATTATGGGCTCAAAAGATTTTTATTAGTTCTTTAGTGGTTAATCTTATTTTTATATTTTTGTTAATATTCAATTTTTTAATTAAGTAGTTTTGAGTAACTTATCTTTAAATTGTTTAAAGTAAATTTTAACCGTCGTACCTTGGTGAATTTGACTTGATATAACAATATTTGCTTGATTAATATCAGCAATCATTTTGGCGATTGATAAACCAATACCATAACCTTCGGTTGTTTTATTTCTAGAATCATCGGCTCGGTAGAATTTATCAAAAATATGTTTCAAAGTTTCTTTATCCATGCCTTCACCATGATCTTTTATTTCAATTACAGTTTGATGATTTTCGGTATAATGACTAACATCAATGGTTGAATTTTTGGGACTATATTTGTTAGCATTGTCTAAGATAATGGTTATTAGCTGAATAATTGATTCTTGATTAACATAGATTAATAATTTATTTTTTGAGGGTATAAAATTAATTTTATTAGCTCGGTTTTTAATAATTGGATCTAATTGTTTGATGGCTGTTTCGATTATTTTTTTAGAATCAGCTAAATTAAAATCTATTTGCGATTCTGATGACTCTAGTTTAGATAGTTTAAGAATATTATTGATTAAGTTTTCAATTTTATTAATTTCTTCTAGATTAGAACTAATAGTATCAGACAAAGTTTCGGTATTTTTTTTTGGATCTAATAAGGCAATTTCACTTTCCATTTTTAGAGCAGTTAAAGGTGTTCTTAGCTCATGACTGACATTAGCAGTAAATAATTTTTCTTGTTGGTGACTTAGTTCAATTGGCTTTAAGGTAATTCGAGCTAAAAAGTAACTAGCAAATCCAGCTGCAGCCAGGACAATTAAATTAAAAACTATTAAGCGAATAATAATAACATGATCACCAATTAAAAGATCATGATGAGGATGAAGAACCGGCTCACTATATATAATTGGAAAATGAGCGTGAATTCTAGCTGTTTCACGTTTAATCTCTCCCATTAATTGAGTTGAAGTTATGTTATATAAAATGACTGAAAAAATAACACTAATCGTCATAACGATAGCTAAGTACCAAAGAGTTAATTTTGTATAGGCTGATTTAAACATATTATTTAACAATCAAGAATATAACCAAAACCTCTTTTTGTTTTAATAATTGGTTCGGAATTTTTAAATTGATCTTGATCTTCGAGTTTCTTTCTAAGATAGCCAATATAAACTTCGACAGTATTTAACAAAATATCTGATTCTTCGTTCCAGACGTGATCAATAATCATTTCTTTAGTCACAACTTGTTTAGGGTGACGCATTAAATATTCTAATAACATAAATTCTTTGTGAGTTAGGTTAATGATTTTATTGTCTCTGGTAACGGTATAATTAAGACTATCTAGAGATAGTGGACCAACATCTAATTTATTATTAATATTTTGCTTCGGTCGGCGTAAAAGAGCTCTGACGCGAGCAATTAATTCATCGAAAGCAAATGGTTTGACTAAATAATCGTCGGCACCGGCATTTAAGCCTTCAACTTTATCTCCTAAGGTACCACGAGCTGTCAGCATAATAATTGGTACAGAGTTTTTTTCTTCTCTTAAGATTTTGCAAATTTCAACACCATCTTTTGAGCCCGGCAACATCCGATCTAGAACAATTAAATCATAAACTGAATCTTTGGCATAAGCTAAGCCATCATCACCATCATAAACACTGTCAACGACGTAACCTTTTAGCTCTAAACCTTGTTTGATGGCTCGAGCAATTTTTGGTTCATCTTCTATCACCAGTATACGCATTTTACTATCATAATACTCTAGTATTAAAAATTACTGAAAAATTAGACTTTATTTTTCTAGATTAAATTGTATAATCAGACTATAGAATCAAAAGAATCAAAAGAATCAAAAATAAAAATATGACTAAAAAAATTCATTTAAGATCAGTATGTTTGTAAATCATCAACATACTAAATCTAGGGATAATAACTTAAAAGTAATCCATGATTACTTTTTTAAACGATTACTGATTATTAGCCTAGTATCGGTTGTTTTAATTTTGATTTTTGGTACTTATTCTTCAATGGCTGACAATAATATTAATTTAAAGTTTATTGATAATTTAGCGACTAATCAGTGTTTGAACTCTACAACTAATCAAAAGATTAAGTCGATTAAGGTTAATTTAGCTAGTTGTCAACCAGTTTCAGGTCAAGCCTTTTATGCTCAAGTCGGATTTATTCACAGTGGTAAGGATTGCCTCAACGTGACTAAAAAAACTAATTTTAGCTTTAATTTAGAAAACTGTAATCAGAATCCTTCGGAAGTTTTTTTGCTTAGTGGTAATAATTTATTTAGTCCCCTATATCAAAAATGTTTAGCTAACCAACGCAGTCAATTGACTCTACTAGCTTGTAATTATAAAAACTCTCAGCAAAATTGGCAGTTCAAACAACAAATTAACAATAAAATTAATTCGATTCAGGCTCTTAGTTGTCCAGCCAGCTTAAATTTAAATCAACAAATTAGTTGTCAGGCTATGATGCAGTGGAATATCTGGCACCAACCTAAGTCTAATCATTTGCAACTACTTAATAAATACACTGCTGGATTTGGTTTAGAAGAATGGTGTGCTGATTTTGTTAGCTACATCTATAAAACTAGTGGCGCTCCTTTTACGGCCGGTCAAAGAAACGGTTGGGATGAATATAATGCTAATTACATCGCTAATCAGGCTATTTTTAGCCAGTATTCAGCTCAATATTATAAGCCTCAAGCTGGTGATGTAGCCTTTTTTGATTATCCCGGTGGACATGTTGAAATTGTAGTGGTTGGTGGTGCGAAACCAACCTTTATATATGGTGATTCAGCTCAGCTTGACCCTCAAACTGGTAACGGTAATATGGCCGCGAATAACATTCTTTCGGCTGGCCAACTTGGTCATGTGACATATTATTTATCACCAAACTAATCAGAGGATCTATTATGCTTAATTTATTTGCAGCTTTAATCAATTTAAATCATCCTGATAGTTATTTAAATTATTCTTTTTTATCGATTTCGTTAGCTAATTTAATTTTAATCGTTATTATGTTAATTATTTTTGGCTTAGCAGTTAGCTTACCTTTTCCTGGTAATAAAAAACATAAAGATGAGATTGTTAATCATTCAGATGGTTTCAAGTCAAGTTCCGAACAATTAACTCCAGTGGTTAAAAATGGCTTATGGACTTATAAATTACGTCGAATTTGGTTGAAATTTTTACCACCAGAAAAAATGTTGCCTGATTCTCAACCGGCTTATGTTTCATCTTGGATTTACGTTTTTGGTGTTGCTTCTTTGGCTGCTCTCGGTATGGCTATCATATCTGGCCTATGTCTAGCTATTGGTGGCGTAGATTGGTGGCATACTAGTCAGGTTGGTCATTTTGTTAATAGTGTTCATTTATGGAGCGTTGAAGCCTTTATGGCATTTTTGGTGATTCATCTTTGGGGCAAGTTTTGGTTAGCTTCTTGGCGCGGTAAACGAGCTTTAACTTGGATGACAGGTGTTTTAGCTTTTTTGGTTTCTGTTATGGAAGCTTTTACAGGTTATTTATCTCAGCAAAATTTTAGTTCTCAGTGGATTGCAACTAACGGTAAAGACGCTTTTAATGCTGTTGGAGTCGGTAGTTTTTTTAATTTGATGAATTTTGGTCAGATGATTCTTTGGCACGTTGTATTAATTCCACTTGTTTTAGTCGTGATTGTGGCGATTCATATTATTTTAGTTAGAATTAGAGGCGTTTCTCATCCCCTGCCAGTTAAAAGACCAAAAACTGCTCAACAAAAACTATTAGCTCAAAAAGCCGATAATCAAGAATGGACTGGTCCTAACCGTCGTTATGATATTTTAAAGGAAGGTACAATTGCTTTTGTAATCGTTTTTGTTTTAGTGATAGGTTTAGCCTTTTTGTTGTCTTCTCCTGATAAACCACCAGTTACAGTTCAAGAATGGGCTAGCTTAGCTCCAAAAGATTTTATAGCTACGACAGCCTCTGAACTTGATGGTACATCTAATACCGCTACTTATGGTCCTCCATATAACCATGGACATCATCAGGTGCAAAAATTAGGCTTTTCATGGCAACTTTTGGTCGGTGTTCGAGAACCCATTAATACAGCTCAAACTTTTGTGATTCAACCACTTGAAAAATCTTCTCTCGATAATCCTAGGTTAGCTCTAGCTTTAAATGAATATAATCAGGCCTCTAGGCAATTACAGAAAATTTGGTCAACAAATTATGCCAGTGTTGTCACCAAAGTAAAAATTATTAATGGTCAGGCTGTTGTACCAAAAATTAATGATGGCCCTGTCCCAACCTTAATTAATAATGAATATATTCTAGCCCGATCTGGTGCTATAGACGCTGATTTACTGTCTCAGCATCCTTTTTATGGGACTAATTACACTAAACCACTATTATTTATTGAAGACGGAAACTATTTTAGTAGTTTGGCTAAAAAAGATCATTTATATGGTACACAATGGGGTGTGATGAATGAATCAGGTAGTTATCCCGGACAACCTTGGCTGTGGTTATATACTTTATGGTATCAGGTTCCAGGTTTTGCGACTTCAGTTAATGTTGATCTAATTGCAGTATATTTAACTACCCTAGCTTCAGCTTTACTGATGTTTGTGCCGTTTATACCGGGTTTAAGAGATATTCCTCGCTATATACCAATTCACAAATTAATCTATCGGCAGTATCATAAATATCACAAAAATTAATAATTTTAGTTATCTATAATTTTATTTGTTACCTTAAAGGTCTATAATTTAAGTATGGTAATTAAAAAAGTAATTTATTTTAGTTTAATTATTTTAATTTTAGTTATAGCTATTGTTTTTTTGGTACTGAAATTATCCGAAAAAACAATTCCCTCTCACTCATTACATCAAACTAAGCCGTCGACAACGATTCAAAAACCAAAACCAACTGCTCAGACCCTAAGTTATATTTTTATGATTGTTGATGAAAATCAGCCATACAATAACCTTGTCGGTAATAGTAGTGCGCCGTATATTAATTATTTAATTAAAAATTATGCCTCAGCTAGTAATTATCATGCTGTTGCCCACCCTAGTTTGCCTAATTATTTGGCTTTAACTAGTGGATCAACTGATGGTACGACAACAGACTGTAATCCTCCAGCTGCAGGCTGTATAGTTAATGTGCCAAATATTGCTGACGAAATTCAAAAATCCGGTCGAACCTGGAAAGCCTATGCCGAAAGTATGCCATCTAGTTGTTATACTTTAAATTCCTTACCAGAATATGCGACTAAGCATGTACCATTTCTTTATTATTCAGATATAGTTAATAATTCTAGTCGATGTAACCAACACGTTGTTCCCTATAGTCAACTTAGCAGCAACCTAGCTTCATTAAAAACCACGCCTAATTATGCTTTTATTACACCTAATCTCTGCAATGATATGCATAATTGCTCTATTGCTACTGGTGATAAATGGTTGGCTAATAATGTTCCATTAATTTTGAAATCTAAAGCTTTTACAACTAAGAAAGCTCTACTAATTATTACTTGGGACGAGGGCTACGCTTCGACTAATCATATCTTAGCTTTATTTGTTGGTAATGATGCTAAAAAAGGTTATCAATCGTCTAATTATTATAATCATTATTCGGTTCTTAAGACCATTGAAACTGCCTGGAACTTGCCGCCATTAACTAATAATGATCGACAAGCTCAGCCTATGACAGCTCTACTAAAGTAAATCTATTTTTGATTAAGTTTGATGAGACTAATAATTCCCCAGGCTATAAGTGCATAAACTATAATGGCGACTAAAGTATAAATTTCAAAATGAGCAATGGCATAATTGTAGCTATGATAATTAAACAAACTAAAAAATGGTGCCACGAAGGGGTGAGAGATATTATAAATAAATTTAGCAAAAATATTGGCTGGATTTGCTCCAAATAATGCTAAAAAAAATCTAATACCAAGTATGACGATCAATAAACCAGCTAAGTAAGCAACTATATCAGTTGCTATATTGTTTTTGTTGTGTTCACGACTATCTTGCGGATGACTAATTTGTGTAGTTTTTTGAACCGTATCACCAGTTCTGGTGGTCGTTTCTTTAATGTTTTGTGGTTCGTTGTTGTCCATGATAATAACTCCTCTTTATCACTATAATAACATCCTATCAGTCATTGGTCTGTGCGTTATGACACACAACTAAGACTATCATTGATTACATCAGGGCTTGTTGTAATCGTGGTAAATCTAAAATAATAAACATGTGATTTAATTGATTAACTAAACCTTCTTCAAAAAGATCTTCTAGGGCCCGACTAGCTGTCTCTCGGTTCATATTAATGGAATCAGCAATATCTTGATAAGTAATAGGAGCGTTTATTAAAATTTGTTGATCTTTTTTTTCGCCGAATCTTTCTGATGAATTTAATAATTCAGAAATCATTCTACCTCGCGCTGATCTAAACTCTAGTGTTTGGATTCTTTGAGTATAAACAGTGACGATGTTAACGGTTTGTCTCATGATTTCTTGTGATAACCAAGTATTATTGCCTAGAGCTGTTCTTAATTTATTTTTAGAAGCCTTAATAACATCAACACCTTGAATGGCTTCATAATAAAGTCCAGTAGTATGAGCACCATCTAAGGCCCACGGTAGTGGTATAAAATCACCAACCTGATGAATCAATAAGAGGTTAACGTGTCCGTCGTGTGAAATTGAAAATGCTTTAACAAAGCCAGTTTTGATTAGAAAGACACCTTCAGGTTCATCGATACCGTTAATAATTGTTTGACCATTATCAAAGTGTAATAAAATTCCATCATTAAAATAGGCGATAATACTTTCGTCTATAATTCTTTTTACGGGCATACCGGCCAATGAAGTTTCTAACATAATTTCATTATAGAGCCTTAGTGGTATTTAACCAGTGATAAGGCGCACAGACTCTAAAAGTAATAGTTTTACAATTAATATAGATAGCAATTTAAAGAAAAGAGGGTCTTTTGGAAATCGCCTCATCGTTAATTAATAAATTTAATGTCGAAAGGATATACAATGTCTCACTCAAAAAGAGCAGTTACACACAAATACCCAAAGCATCCAAAAACAAACTTTCAACAATATCTATATAATTCTAGTGAACCAAATGACGATTTAAAATTCGCCGATGCTTCAGCTAGGTTACAAAGACAAACTGAAAGGTATTATTCGATCATCAGAAAACGGATTAGACGTAATGCCCAAAAGTTACGAATTAATTAAACAATTCGTCGGCCTACTTTTAAGATTCTTGTTAAAACGAGGCTCTTAAAGTAGGCTCTTTTTAATTAATATTAATCAATTATTTAGTTACTTAAGGTTTACTTTGTTAAAATAAATTAAGCTAATATAGGGCGATAATCATGGATATTGAAATTGATAAAAAATCAACAGCTATAGTTGTAATTGATTTACAAAAAGGAATTGTATCGATGCCGACTGAACCATATTCGGTTGATACAATCACTAGTAATGCCGTTAAATTGGTTCAAACATTTAGAAAAAATAATATGCCAGTTTTTTTAGTACATGTTGGTATGTCAGCCGATTTTAAGGATGCTTTACAACCAAAAAATGATCAGCTAATGCAGAGTCGATCTCAAATGGCATCTGATTGGACGGAATTTATCACCGAGCTAGGTCCTGAAAAACAGATTTTATTATTAACAAAAGACAATGGGGTGCTTTTTACGGCACAGAACTAGATTTACAACTAAGAAGACGTCAAATCAAAACGATTGTTTTGTGCGGTATATCTACTAATATTGGTGTTGAGAGTACGGCTCGCTTTGCTTATGAATATGGTTATCAGCAAATATTTGCTGAAGATGCTTGCGGTGCAAGATCTAAAAAAGAACATAATTTATCGATGAAAACTATTTTTCCTAGAATTGGATTAGTGCGTCAAACTAAAGATATTTTAAAAAATTTAGAATAAGTTTTAGCTACACAGTAAATAAATATCGTTAGGTAGTCTGGTTTTTATAAATCATGAATGATTTGAACTGTTGAAGAAAATTTGGTATAAGCTGAAGCTTCAATATCATGACTGTTGGCAAAGATAATGTGCTCAATGCCTAATGATTTTAAGGTTTTAGCTTGATCAATAGTTTGTTGAGGGTCTTTTAAGGCAGTAGCTATATTAACACCAATTAAGGATGTTTTTTCAATTTCTTCATAGGGGCGGTTAACTTCCCGACAGTGTTTTTTTAGGACTTCAAGTTTATGACTCAAGATGTCGATATCGTGAGCAAATAAATTACAGGCATCGCCATACTTAGCCACTAGTCGTAGAGTTTTTTCTTCCCCACCACCACCAATAAGGATTGGTGGGTGGGGTTTAGTAATAGATTGTGGCGATAAATAAGGTTCTGGTAAGTTATAAATGTTACCCTTAAAACTTTGACTATCTCCAGACCACATTTGTAAAGCTAATTTTAAGGTGTCTTCTAGTCGTTCAAATCGTCTAGATTGAAGAGGGTTTAAGAATCCAAGTGCTTTTGCTTCTTGCTCGTTCCAGCCAGCACCGATACCTAAATAAGCCCGTCCACCAGAGACAACATCTAGAGTAGTAACTGCATTGATTAATAAGGCTGGCTCTCGATAAATGACACCAGTTACCATTGTGCCCAGCTTAACCTTACTGGTGATACCGGCAATATAGCCAAGAGTAGTATAAGATTCAAGCATCGGGTCTGTATATTGACCAATATGTTCTAATTGAAAAAAATGATCCATCACCCAGATACTATCAAAACCAGCTTGCTCAGCTGCAATTGATGCATCGTGAACGTTTTGACCGATTTTATTATTACCGCCTGGATAATCAAAGCGGTTAATTTGTAAGCCAACTTTCATGAAAGCCTCCTTTGTTTAAGTTTACGTAGTTCTGGTAATAATTTTGTACCTAGCATTTTAATTGTTGCAACTTGATCGATTGAAGTTGTTTGAATACCAACTATGTCAGCACCTAATTCTGTGATTAATGGTCCATAAGCTTCAAGATAGTCCTTGATATTACTCAATTGTTTATAACTATTAAGTATTGTTTTATGAGGTATTTGATCGGCTTCATTTTGAAGTTGAATCGGACTAACAGGATCTGATCGACTAGGTGCTCGTAAACCTCGTAGAGGTTTAATAGCTTGCCAAGCTTCTTGGTCATTTTGAGCGTAAATAGACCAAAGATTAGCGATGACTTGAAAATCTTGATTGTGGCTAATTGAAGAAGAAACATTGATCAGATTGAGAGCTTCTGAAATGTTTTTAACACTAACTATGATTCCATTGTAGTGCTTGCCTGCTGTTGTGGCGCTTTGGGGACCGCCAGCAGCTAGAAAGATTGGTAGATTATGAAGTGGTGGACTATATAATTTAGCGGCTTGAGTCTGATAATAATTACCATCAAAGTTTAAACTTTGACCAGATAATAATTTTTGTATAATTTCTCTGGCTTCATTAAGTCGTTGAGATCTTTCTTTATATGATGGAAGTTCAAAACCTAAAGGTTTTTCGTTAATATTTTCACCAGTTCCAACTCCTAGTGAAAAACGACCGTTACTTAAACGATCGATCGTGGCGGCAGCTTGAGCGACTACAGCTGGATGAAAACGAAATAGAGGTGTTGTTACCATTGTCATTAATTTGATATGTTTTGTTTTTGCTGCAATAGCTCCGAGTGTGCTATAAGCAAAACCACTGGCTCCATAAT